>DATCJR010000191.1 GCA_036562685.1 Clostridia bacterium
GCCTATAAGCAATAACAGAAGCGGTATTCCAAACACTATCAGATTGGATAGAGTAAGACTTTTGTCTGAAAAACCGACTTCTACTGTATCACCTATTTTTGCGCCAACGTCATTTTTAAGTTTTATGCTTACTTGATTGCCCGATTCCAATGTACATATTTTACATTTGTCGCAACCGGATTGTCTCTTAAACTTGACTTCGGCTATATCATCAGTAATTGCTGTTACTTTTCCTATTTCCAGCATTATTTCCTACTATTTTTTTACTAATTATTCAACTTCGCTAATCTTGATAGCAAGTTCCTTAAGTTGACGAGGCTCAACAACGTCAGGCGCGCCAGTCATAAGGTCAGATGCATTTTGAACCTTGGGGAAAGGAATAACGTCCTTAATGTTATCGGTACCTGCCAAAAGCATTACCAATCTGTCAAGACCAAATGCAAGACCGCCATGAGGAGGTGTTCCATAGTTAAATGCATTTACAAAGAATCCAAATCTATCTGCAATCTGCTGATCGTTGAAGCCCAAAGCCTTGAACATTCTTCTTTGAATATCTCTGTTGAATATTCTCAAGCTGCCGCCGCCTGCTTCTTGACCATTGATAACAAGGTCATAAGCCTTGGCGCGTACTTTTTCGGGGGCTGTTTCCATAAGTTCAAGGTCCTCGTTTTTAGGACTGGTAAACGGATGGTGTTTAGCAACAAGACGCTTTTCCTCTTCGCTGTACTCAAATAGAGGGAAATCTATAACCCAAAGCACATCGTATTTTGATTTGTCTATCAGATTAGCTGTTTCGCCCAGCTTCAATCTCAAAGCTCCCATCGCATCATAAACGATCGAATCCTTGTCTGCGCAGAAGAACAATATATCGCCTGTTTCTGCATTGGCGCGTTTGAGTATTTCATCAACAACTTCTTGTGGCATAAACTTGGTAATTACAGATTGTATGCCGTCTTCTTTCATTGCTATCCAAGCTAGACCTTTTGCTTTGTAAATCTTAACAAAGTCGGTCAAAGAGTCAATGTCGCGGCGAGACAATATAGGATTATCGCCCTTTACAAAGCCTTTTGCATTGATCATTCTTACGCTGCCGCCTTTTTTTACTGCGTCTTCAAATACTTTGAAACCGCAATTTTGAGCGATATCCGAAATATTGATAATTTCAAGACCAAATCTGGTATCAGGCTTGTCTGAACCGTATTTGTCCATTGCTTCCTGATAAGTCAATCTGCGGATATTTTGTGGCAAAGTAATGCCTTTTATCTTTTGGAACAGTTCTCTTACCATCCCTTCAGCCATACCCATAACGTCTTCTATATCGTCAACAAATGACATTTCCAAGTCTATTTGGGTAAATTCAGGCTGACGGTTAGCTCTCAAGTCTTCATCTCTAAAGCATCTAGCTATCTGATAATACCTGTCAAAACCAGATATCATCAATAACTGTTTATATAATTGAGGTGATTGACAAAGTGCATAAAAGCTTCCATGATGAATACGGCTAGGTACCAGGTAGTCTCTTGCGCCTTCGGGTGTAGATTTGCCCAAATATGGAGTTTCCATTTCCCAAAAACCGTTTCTGTTGAGATAATCACGTGTTATTTGACAAATCTTGCTTCTTGTATGCAAAATCTCTTGCAATCTAGGAGTTCTTAACTCCAAATATCTGTATTTGAGTCTAAGAGGTTCTTTTACTGATTGAACATCATCAAGTTCAAAAGGTGTAGTATCAGCATCTGATAATACTTTTATAGAAGTTGCCAAAAGTTCTATTGTGCCTGTACTTAATTTGGGATTAATCGTTTCAGGTGAACGCTTGCGGATATTTCCTTTTACTGCAATTACGTATTCGGATCTTATACTTTCTGCTTTATAAAATTCATTAGGAATTGATGATGAATCAAAGACTATTTGCAAAATACCGCTTCTGTCTCTCAAATCCACGAATATAAGACCGCCAAAATCACGACGGTTATTAACCCATCCCATTACTGTGGTTTCTTTTCCAATTAATTCTTCAGTAGCTTCTCCTGCATAGCAGGTACGCTTCCAATCACCCAAAAATTCTGCCATTTTATTTTAATTTTAGCTCCTTAATAATTTCGACAATTTTATCTTGAGCGGCATTTATTACATTGCCGCTTTTCATATCTTTAATTGAAAACACTTTTGATTCAAGCTCATTTCCGCCCACAGTTATACAAAACCTTGCGTTTAACTTATCGGCGTATTTGAACTGAGCTTTCAGGCTTCGTCTTAACTGGTCATAATCAGCTGATATATCAGCCAATCTCAATTCTCTGGTAAGTTTTGATGCCACTTCGGCTGAAATATCAGGCATGGCAGCAACAAAAACATCAAGATTATTTTTATCGGGAATATTAACTCCTGCGTTATTTAAAGCAATTAATAATCTTTCAATACCTATTGCAAAACCTATTGCAGGCATGGATTTTCCGCCCAAAGACTGTATAAGATTGTCATATCTACCGCCGCCGCAAACAGTTTCTTGCGCCATTGTTTTGACTGCAGGGATAAATTCGAATACCGTTTTGGTGTAGTAATCCAATCCCCTGACTAACATAGGATCAACTTTATATTGTATATTATTATAATCTAGTATTCTTTTTAAATTTTCAAAATGCTCTTTATTTTCATCGTCCAGATAGTCCAATGTCTTGGGAGCGCTTTCCATGAGCTTTTTGCATGAGAGTTCTTTGCAGTCCAAAGCACGCAAAGGATTTTTTTCTATGCGGTCTCGGCAAGCAGGACATAATTCTAAGCTATGATCTCTGAGATATTGCTTCAAAACTTCATTATGTCTGATACGGCATTCTCCGCTGCCAATGCTGTTAATATGAAGTTCTATATTTTGGATTCCAACTGACTTTAGAAAATCATAAGCAAGCATTATTGCTTCGGCATCGCTTTCAGCACCGCTGCCGCCAAACATCTCAACACCTAATTGATGAAATTGTCTTAATCTGCCTGCCTGCGGCTTTTCATAACGGAAAGCTGATATGATATAATACATTTTTACAGGCAACGCTGAGTTAGACAATGATTCTATAAACGCTCTTGCAACACCCGCAGTACCTTCTGGTCTTAGGGTAATTGAGCGTCCGCCTTTATCCAAAAAGGTGTACATTTCTTTGTTGACTATATCTGTAGTCTCGCCTACTCCGCGTTCAAACAACTCCGTATGCTCAAAAATAGGAGTTCTGATTTCTTTTAGATTGTATTTTGCGGCAATCTTACGAAAAGCATCTTCTACATATTGCCACATAAAACTTTCTTCAGGTAAAATATCTTTAGTGCCTTTGGGTATATTAATCATAATAATTAATTATATGATATGGGCTTGCTTTTAGTCAAGCATCCTAAGAATTAGTCTTACCTTGTAATATCTATATAAAAGTAACATTATATAATTTATTGACAAAATCTTTAAAATTAAATATTATTAAGTTAAATTGAATATTTATAAATTCGGTTGGCAGAATATCTGTTTCAAGATTTTGGCTTTTTAGGGTGGAAAGCATTTAGCTTTCCACCTTTTTATATAGGAGGTTTTATATGAGTTTTGGAGAAAGTGTATTAACAGCTTTATTTTGCTTTGTAGTGGTTGTTATAGTTCTAGCTGTATTATGCGGCCTTATAAAGCTTTTTTCTTTAATCTTTAAAATTAATTTAAAAAATATTGATTTTAAAAATATTTTTAAGAAGAAAAAATCAAGCAAACAAAAAGTCGTCAATACTCCGACAAATAACAAAAATGACGCTTTATACGCAACAGTAACTGATGAACAAGGCAATTCTACGGTATTTAAGTTTGTGTCAATAAAATCAGTGGAGGAAAACAAGAAATGATAAAAGATGCTTTAATAAAATTATGGGAAGAATCAGGATTTGCAGCGATCACAGTTCAGCAGGTTATAATGATAGTTATTGCTTGTGTTTTAATTTATCTTGCAATAGCCAAAAAGTTTGAGCCTATGCTTCTTCTTCCGATTTCATTCGGCATATTGCTTGCCAATTTGCCCAAAACAGGCTTAATGGCTGAAGCTGGAGATGAAAACGGCGGATTGTTATACTATCTTTATTTAGGTGTAAAAAAAGGTATTTATCCTTCTTTGATATTCTTAGGCATTGGGGCAATGACTGATTTTGGTCCATTATTGTCTCGTCCCTCCAATCTGTTGCTTGGAGCAGGAGCGCAACTAGGAATAAGTGTCGCTTTTGTAATAGCTGTTGCTTTAGGCTTTTCTCCAAATCAAGCTGCTTCTATCGCTATAATAGGTGGCGCAGATGGTCCTACTGCGATTTACTTAACAATTAAATTGGCGCCCAAACTTTTACCCGCAATCACTATTGCAGCATATTCTTATATGGCGCTTATACCTATAATACAACCACCTATTATGAAATTACTTACGACAAAAAAAGAACGCGCCATCGTAATGCAAGAGCCTAGAAAGGTTTCTAAGATTGAAAAAATTTGTTTTCCTATAATAGTAACTATTTTATGCGTTTTGTTTTTACCCTCTGTTGCGCCTTTGATTGGTATGCTTATGCTAGGAAATTTATTTAGAGAAAGCGGTGTAGTTGAAAGACTTTCTACAACAGCGCAAAATGCCTTAATCAATATAGTAACTATATTTTTAGGATTAACTGTAGGCGCTACTGCTGTGGGCGAAACATTTTTGCAACTTGAAACTTTAAAAATTATACTGCTCGGATTAGTAGCTTTTTGTTTCAGCACTGTTGGCGGTCTTTTGTTTGGAAAATTAATGTGCGTTATAACCAAGGGAAAAGTTAATCCCCTAATTGGTTCAGCTGGAGTATCTGCAGTTCCTATGGCTGCAAGAGTATCTCAACAAGTCGGTCAAAAAGCTAATAGCAACAATTATCTATTAATGCATGCTATGGGTCCTAATGTTGCAGGTGTAATTGGTTCTGCTGTTGCAGCTGGTATTTTACTCGCATTATTTGGTTAAGAACACATAAATATCTAGAAAACATAAATGCTCATATGAGATAAATACATCTTGTATGAGCATTTTGTTTTAAAAATTAAAAATTTTTTGAAATTTTTATTACTATTCGATTGAAAAAATATTTATAATATGCTTTAATAAATAACGAACATTTTTGGCTTGAGATTTCTTTTTTGAGCTATAAAAAGTGGTAAAAAATATATAAAAAAATTTGAAATATTTTTTATCAAACGCTTGACCGAAGTCCCCTAAATGTTCTATAATACAACAGTCGCTTGAACGTGACGCTCTTTTTTGGGGGTATAGCTCAGTTGGTAGAGCACCTGCCTTGCAAGCAGGGGGTCAGCGGTTCGAATCCGCTTACCTCCACCAATTTTTTAACGGTAAAGTTTTTAAGCCTTATATAGGAATGTAGCTCAGCTGGTTAGAGCACCACCCTGATAAGGTGGGGGTCGATGGTTCGAGTCCATTCATTCCTACCAAAGTT
>DATCJR010000192.1 GCA_036562685.1 Clostridia bacterium
TCATACATTTTGACCACTTGCAACCCTTTTTATATTTTTTTTAGGACTTTTTACCTTATTTTTTTAAAAAACAACCATTTTACTTCAAAATTTCATCTTCTATTAAAAATTTTGACCACTTATCTCCATTCGCTATAAAAAAACATAATCTTGCATTAACCGCATAAAAACATCTTATACCTATTGCTAAGATATAACTATGGTTTATTTCATCATATTACCAATGTTTTTAGTGTTATTAATAAATCATTTATTCCCTGAATTTGATGCACATAAACGCTACTCTATATGATATAATTTTGATTATGAAAGTTTTTGCCATAAGTGATTTACATTTATCTATTAACAACCCTAAACCCATGGATATTTTTGGTGGCACATGGGATAACTATATTGAAATTTTGACAAACAACTGGAAATCTATGATTTCTGATGATGATATTGTTTTGATTGCAGGCGATATCAGCTGGGCTATGACGCTTTCAAACGCATTGCCTGATCTAGACTTTTTGGCGCAATTGCCAGGTAAAAAAGTCATGATAAGAGGCAACCATGACTATTGGTGGAAATCAATATCCAGCATGAGAGCAGTTTTGCCTAAAAATGTCTTTGCTGTTCAAAATGATTGTATCAGATTGGAAAATTATATTATTTGCGGGACAAGAGGATGGACTGTACCTGAAAATAATGAAGTTCAAAGCGAACAAGACAAAAAAATATATTTACGCGAAATAGAACGACTAAAACTCACGCTAAAAGCATCAGAAAAAATACGCACTGAAAACGATAAAGTGATCTTGATGATGCATTATCCACCTTTTAACGCAACAAGATCACCTTCTGGTTTTACCGAAACAATCAATCAATATAATGTTGACTGTGTGGTTTATGGGCATCTTCATGGCAAAGGCGGCAAAACAAATTTGAAACTATTAATCAATAATACTCCTTATTATTTGACCTCATGCGACAAACTAAACAACATTCCTCAGCAAATTTTTTGAAATTTTACTCTGATTGAGGATACAGCGGAAGCTCGAAGAAGGAACTGCAAATATTTTCTGTAAATTCTTCACATTCTGGTATGCGACAATAACCATATGACGGGACCAAAAGCTCTGCTTCTATGGTTATTTTTATAATTATCGTAATACAAGCAGTAACATCCATTTGAAAATTATTAACAGGCGTTCCTTCAGGACAAATTGCAGAAACTACTGCTTCTACTTCATATGGTATTATTGATTGATTAGGTACAGCCAAGATTACATCGACAGTTATTCCGATTATTGCATCTGCTCTCCCTTCGACATTGTTGGCGTCAACATATATAACTTCCATAGGAATATTAACAAGGGCACGAACTCTTGCAAATCTGGGGCGTTCTGCAAGTCTTGTTACGGTAAGATTGTTTACTATGCCGCGTGTAGTAATTGACCTAGCGCTTACAAATGTTAACGGAAAAGCTGGATTTGCTGGCATAAAATTATTCAAAGTAATAGTAAGATCGTCCTGTTGAACCTGCTGAATGCAAGCATCAAAGACTTTTTTTACTTGAATGCATACCTTTTCGCACAATCCATGCAACGGATTTCCTGATATAGCTCCAGGTGTAAAATCACTTTTATTGCAATTGAAAAACGACATATAATCCTCCGTAAATCAATCTTATAAGATAATATATTCAACAAAACCTATTATTTGAACAAAACTCAATAAAAAAATCTCTTTGGAATCCAAAGAGATTTTTTATTATTAAAAATAATATCGATTAGGTCTTTAATTCTAATGCAGCTAATAAGTTATTTTAAATAATATAAAATAAAATAAAAAAGGGAACATTTTTTGTTCCCTTAACTATTTATCTTTATAAATATTTAATCTTCAATATATATAATTCTTCGGCAGGACTCGCATTCTATAATTCCTTTTTCTTTGAGTTTTGCAATAGCCGCCATTGATTGTTCCATTCGGCAACCTCCGCAACGATTACC
>DATCJR010000193.1 GCA_036562685.1 Clostridia bacterium
TGCAGATAAAATTGAAGCGCGTCTTGAATTGATAAAAAATCTAAAGAGAAAGTACGGTGCTGATTTTGATGAAATCAATAAGTTTTTAGAACGCGCTCAAAAAGATTTTGACAGACTTAATTCTAGTGAAAAAGAAATTGAGAGATTGAATTCAGAAATCCAAAAATTTCGTTCTCAACTGTATGAAAAAGCGCTAGAATTATCACAAAGAAGACGAGCAAGCGCCATAGAATTTTGTTCTGCTGTTCAAAGAGAATTAAATGACTTAGGAATGACTGGCAGCAGATTTGAAGTTGCTTTTAATGATATTCCAGCAATAGAAGAATTTTCCGAAATAGTTACAGCAGATGGTTTTGATAAAATGGAGTTTTTTATATCCGCTAATATAGGCGAGCCTGCCAAGCCGCTTACCAAGATTGCATCAGGCGGTGAATTATCCAGAATTATGCTTGCCTTAAAAGTAATTTTATCTAAGCTAGATAATATTGACACTATGATTTTTGATGAAATTGATACAGGCATAAGCGGTCGTATCGGACAAACTGTAGCCAACAAGCTTGCCGAAATCTCTAGATCTCGACAGGTTATTACCATATCCCATCTTGCAACCATTTGTGCTATGGCAGACCAAAATTATCTTATTTACAAAGATGAAAATGACGGCAAGACTTATACACATGTAAAGAAACTGGATTATGAACAAACGCTAAAAGAGATAGCTAGACTATCAGGCGGATATGAAACAAGTCAATTATCATTAGATCATGCTGCTGAGTTAAAGCGGCTGAGTAATGATTATAAATCTAAAATTAATTCATAATTTTTTCGCCAATATTTAGTAATCAATACCTTGTATTAAAAATCAAAACATAACCCAAACTAGAAATACGTCCTTATAACATAAAATTATTTGCGAGGTGTACATAGTGCGTATTTTTAGGTCTATTTTAGGAATTTTATTTGCGTTTTTTTTGATCGCATTAATTATAAATATAAATCCAACTTACAATATAAGAGATAATTTAATTTCTTCTCAAAACATCAGTATTAATACATCAGCCAAAAAATCAGAATATGTTTATGTAGGAGGAATGCCTATAGGAATGACGATTGCTTCAAAAGGTGTCATTGTCATAGGTGTTACCGATATACTTACTGAAAACGGTAATGTTTCTCCTTCTAGGGCGGCAGGTTTGGAAAACGGCGATGTATTAACTGAAATAGCAGGTGAAGAAATACAAGGCGTTACATCGCTAGACCGCATAATTAATAGTCCTGAAAATTGCGGTCAAAATTTAAAACTTAAGTACATAAGAAAGAACAAAGAAAGAATTACAGAAATAACTCCTGCATTGGATGTTGCAAGCGGAAGATATAAGCTGGGATTATGGATAAGAGACAGTGCTGCGGGTATCGGAACTTTGACATTTATTAAAGAAATCAAAAACGGATACAGTTTTGGAGCATTAGGTCATCCTATCTGCGATCCCGATACTTTGACAGTGGT
>DATCJR010000194.1 GCA_036562685.1 Clostridia bacterium
CTTTATTACAGCGGGTAATGTTTGCGACGATATCTATTCAAGGGGACTTTGCTTGCCAAGCGATACTAAAATGACAGAAAAAGATCTCTATAGAACGATATCAATAATAAGGAAAGTTTTTGCAAGATGAGAGATTTTATAGCGCTAATGACAAACACTTGGTGGGGAATCTTAATCATAAGTTTGGTTTGCTTTACGATATGGTTTATTTTATCGGCGATATTTTATAAACCTTTTTTCAAGAGATTTTATGACGTTATATTGTCAATCGTAGCGATAATTATATTAAGTCCTTTATTTATATTGATTACCATTTTAACAGCAATAATGATGAAAGGAAATCCTTTTTTTGTTCAACCTAGACCAGGTAAAAATGAAAAAATATTCAATTTAATAAAGTTTCGCACAATGACATATCAAAAAGATGAGAATAATAATCTTTTACCAGATGAGAAAAGACTTACCAAATATGGTAAGTTTCTCCGATCAACTTCGCTAGATGAATTGCCTGAATTAATAAACATTTTAAAAGGAGATATGTCGTTTGTAGGGCCTAGACCTCTTCTTGTGAAATATCTGTCACTATATAATGAAGAACAAAGAAAGCGTCATAATGTTCGTCCTGGATTAACTGGATATGCTCAAGTTCATGGACGAAACGCAATTTCATGGGAAAAGAGATTTGAACTTGATATAGAATATATTAATCATATTACTTTAGTGGGCGATATAAAAATTTTACTTCAGACGTTTTGGATAGTTGTTAAACGCGAAGCTATTAATAGCAATACTAGTGTAACTATGGAAGAGTTTCAAGGAACTCAAAGTTGTTAATATATTTTAGAAGGATTTTTATGAAAAAAGTTATTATTATCGGGGCAGGCGGACATGCCAGGGTAATCGCAGATATAATAAAATTAAACGGCGATATTGTGTATGGTTTTCTTGATGATAAAGGGCAAGAAAACATACATGAATTAAAAATTTTAGGCGGAATTGATGATATTAATAGATTTTTAGAAAAAGATTGTTACTTTATTGTGGCTATAGGCAATAATCAAATTCGTTATGAAATTATGACCAAGTATTCTAATGCTATATGGTATACCGCAATACACCCAGCAGCTGTGATAGCGAATGATGTTGAGATTGGAAGCGGCACAGCAATTATGGCAAATGCTGTAATAAACACTGGAAGCAAGATAGGACGTGGCGTAATCATAAATACATCAGCAACAGTTGACCATGATTGTCTTATAGGCGATTTTGTTCATATTTCTCCAGGAGCTCATCTTGCCGGTAATGTTCGCTTGGGAGAAAAAACCTGGATTGGTATTGGCGCAAATGTAATAAATAATATAGATATTTGTTCTGAATGCATTATCGGTGCTGGAGCTGTAGTTGTAAAAAATATTATAAAAAAAGGTACATATGTGGGCGTTCCAGCAAAAAAATTTTTAATTAATTAAAAATTTGATAAAAGGCATAGTTTATGAAAAAAGATGTTTTAATTATAGCGCAATTTTTAGGTTTTGAATCAGAAGGGATAAATAGTCGTTTTACATATATTGCAAAATTAATGCATTATAATGACGTTGAAATAGTATCCAGTTTATTTAATCATTTAAAAAAAGAGTTTAGAACTCAAAATCTTTATTATGAAAATAATTATAAAATAACTTTAATCAAAGAGCCTGGATATAAGAAAAATGTATCTATAAAAAGATTGTATAGTCACTATATTTTAAGCAAAAATATAATAAAATACTTAAAGCAGCGAAAAAAGCCTGATGTAATTTATTGCGCTGTTCCTTCTTTAAGCGTAGCTAATGTAGTATCAAAATATGCTAAAAATAACAACATTCCATTTATCATTGATATTCAAGATTTATGGCCAGAAGCATTTAAAATGGTATTTAAGGTGCCTTTTTTAAAAGATATAATATTTTTTCCTTTGCAAATAATGGCCAATAAAGTATATAAAAGAGCAGATAAGGTTGTAGCTGTGTCTAAAACATATTTAGACAGGGCTTTAAGAGTTAATAAAAAAGATTCGAAAGGTTTAGTAGTCTTTTTAGGAACCGATTTATATAAATTTGATGAATATTCTAGAGAAAGCATAGTTTCAAAGCCTGACAATGAATTTTGGGTTGCTTATATAGGCACATTAGGACATAGTTATAATATACCTTGCGTTATTGAAGCTATTGCAATTGCAAATAAAAAAATTTCTGATAAAATAAAATTTATAGTAATGGGCGATGGACCGTTAAAAGATGTATTTGAAAAAAAAGCCCAAGAATTAGGAATCTATTG
>DATCJR010000195.1 GCA_036562685.1 Clostridia bacterium
TTCACTGCCACGCGGCGATTCTTTTTCACCACAACTATACGCTATTCCGTCCAAATGTCTCAACCGCCATTGACTTATTTCTGATCCAAGTATTCGTTCGCTTCCTTTAGCTAAAATATATAATAAGTCCCAGCCTTCAACTGGATGAAGTTGGATAGGGGTTGCTGTTGCTAATATCATTGTCTTTGTTTTTGGAGAAATTTCTAATAAAAACTTCATTAAATTATTAGGATCGGGGCTAACACTTTGTCTGAATAGATTTAGTCTGTTTAACCTACGTGCAATTTCTATCCACGGCAGTTCTGGACTATTTCTTCCCGTAAAACCTACAACTTCTATTTCACCTTCATATAAGTAAGGAAAATCAGCGCCTAATATCTGTTTTCTTATACTCGGATACTGGGCCAAGAGCCCAAGAGCAATCATATTATGGGTTTTACCGCCGCCCATTGCCTGCTTTAATACAATTAAACCCGAACCATCACTCCGTCCGCTAAATCTCGCAAAAGTCTTGTTAAAAAGTAAACGCATATTGTTTGTAACATAATTTTTTGAAAAGAAATCGTTCGGATCTATTCTTTTGTCTAAAAGCATATCTAACTCTTGAACATCGTCTATAGTTCCACCTGTTAATGTCTCTTGTCGTGGCTCGCAAAGCTCAAATATTGTTTTTAACATCTGAATATTTTACCTCCTTTTAAACCTATTTTTGATAATATGTTTTTAAACTTAAAGATCGGAGCAAAAAAGTAAAACCTTAGCTTAGATCTTTTGATTTGCATTTTCTGTTTTGGAAAAATAAGTATAAACCATATTTCTCAGCAATCGGCTAATTGTTACATTATAGCGTTGAGCAAGGCTTTTGATATACTCAAGCTCTGCATCGGAAACCTTAATATTAATCATCTTTCCCGTTCGTGATTGAAAAGTATAATCTTCTAATAGCTCTTCTGGATGGAAATTATAAAGTATATACATAATCATCTTGGCTCGGGTAGAAGCCAAATGGTTTTCAACCGCATATTCTTTTAGTTTCCTATGCATCTTGGGATTAATTAAGGCCCATATTTGATGAGGCTTTCTCACGAAACCAATCCCTCCTTCTTTATAATCATAGCACAATGTATAATAAAATTCTTCAAGTTTTTTTTAGATTTTTTCTTTTAACTCCCTAAGTAAAACTAAAAGTTATATTTCAGCATTGAAAAATCTTTAAAGCTGACCTTGGCAAATTATTCTATTTTATCGTGGTTATTCTCCGTTTTTCTTGCAATACGAAAGTTTTTAACGCTAAATCAATTTTGTTCTCCAATGCTTGGTTTGTTTTTAAAATCCTGTGCAATATCTTTAACGGCTTTTTTAACTGTTATTTTCAAATGAACTCTTGATTTTCTTGGCGTTCATGTATTGGTATAAAGTTTATTAACTGCTATTAATTTTTATTAATCTCTGTTAATCTCTGTTAATCTCTGTTAATCTCCGTTAATTTCTATTAATGGCCATTTATGCGAATTAATAAAGATTAACAGACGTTAATAAAGCTATCTCATCCAAAAAATAAATTTGAAGCTACACAAACTAATGCCATCAGAATGCATTCTTCTTACGATATTAAATTCGTTTTTAAAAACCAAAACAGGTTTTAGAAAGCATTTTTAAAATTGCATTCTCAAAATGAAGATCAAAAATAGGAATCTGGCTACATAATTTTCAGCAAGATTTGCAGAAGCTTTTATGCAACATCGATTTTAAAAACAAAAACTTTTGCTTTTATGTATACAAAATCGTTCCCTTTATTTTTAAAAACAAAAGCCAAAAACGAAAAAAATAAAGCCTCTGCCCTGAAAACCAGAGTAGAGGCTTTTCATTTTTCATTTTTCTTTAACCTGACACTATGCCTCTCGCTTTTAAAAACGTAAAATTTGATTTTAAAATCCCTTTTCAGGTATTATAAGACAAGAAAGGAGAGTGATAGAATGGCGCAAAATGA
>DATCJR010000196.1 GCA_036562685.1 Clostridia bacterium
GCAAATAAAGCTCGAAAAGTCCGCAATGTCACATAATGTCGGAAGCAAATCATTGCATTTTTTCAATTCGACATCAAAAACTAGAAAATTAATTCGTCTTTCAAAAGCAAATAGTTTTATATCCTTGAATACAAAATCAAATTTTTTTTCATATTCTTCAAAACTATATTCCAAGTTAACTATATCATTTTTGATATAGTTATAAACGCATGCAATTTCTGCCGCACCTTCGTGTCCGCCTTTTTTGTAAAAAAGCGCATTGATAGCCTTGATAAATTTTTCGCTTGAAAAATCTATTGTTTCAAAGTTGCTGTTATTAAGCTGATTATAATTGGTCTTATTAGTAAAAAATGGAACTATTAGTTTTAGGTATTGATTTTCTACGATTCCGTCATTGATTATTTCTTCAACAACTTCTATTGATTTGTTATCAAAGCTGTCGTTTTTTTTGAGCTTTTCAAAAACAGCGTGAATTACATCGCTGTCAGAATTAAAGTATTTTGCAATCTCATCTATAACTTTTTGAATATCTTTTGGCTCTTGTTTTGTCTTTTTTAAGGCTTTATCCAATACAAATTTTTTATACTGCTGATTTATATCTGTTCCCATAAATTCCCCTAGAAATCGATAATATAAAAATATTATAACATTGATGTTGTATGATAACTTATATTTTTATTAAAAAATATCAATAATAAAAATATGAAAAAATTGCTATTAATCTTATTTTTTCTTGCATATTTTTCAGTCTTACTTAATGCTAATTTTTTTTATATAAATGCAAAAGAATATAGCGACCCATTAAAACCGCCTTTTGAAATAAACCAGCAAGAAGTTATTGAAAAAACACCATTAGAAGTATATAGCGGTCAAATATATCATATCTTTTTTCATAGTCTTATACTAGATCCAAATATGGCGTTCAAAAGCTCTATGCGCGAAGGCTATAACAACTGGATGACTACACGTTCAGAATTTAAAAAAATTTTAGATAAACTTTATCAAAACAACTTTATTCTTATAGATATTAATTCTTTGATTGATGCTAATGGTTCAAAAAAAGAATTGCTTTTACCAAAAGATAAAAAGCCGTTAATTATTTCGATAGACGATGTCAATTATTATGATTATATGAAAGGCTGTGGTTTTGCTGATAGACTTATCACGCTAAAAAACGGATCAATTGCTTGCGTTAAAAAGACAAAATCTGGTGAAATAATAGACACTGAAGGCGATGTTATGCCTATTGTGGATAAATTTGTTGAGTCGCATCCAGATTTTTCGTTTAAGGGCGCAAAAGGTATAGTCGCTGTAACAGGCTTTCAAGGCGTGTTTGGTTATAGATTATTTGATGCTAAAGGCAACATAATAGAAAAAGATATGGTAAAAGCCAAGCAAGTTGCCAATGCTTTAAAACTAAACGGCTGGCAAATCGCTTGCCATAGTTATAGCCATTCTAATAAGTTCAAAAACGGCTCAATCAGTGTTCAAAATTTTACTAATGACCTAAAAAAATGGAAGACTTATATAGAACCAATTACAGGTAAAACTAATATTTACATACCGCCTTTTGGGACACACTTTTTGCCCTCCGACAGACGAATGAAAGTACTAAAAGAAAACGGTTTTAATATCTTCTGCCCTGTAAGCAAAAATATGTTGATAAGTTATCAAAATAATATGTTGATAAGCGAACGCCTTAAGTTTGACGGATTCACAATGATAAAATATCCGCAAAGAATTAAAAAGCACTTTTTTAACCCAGTTTCGATTATCGACCCTCAACGGCCAAAAATGAAATAAATTAAAAATCCTAAAAACCGCCCAAGATAAACTTATAGGCAGTTAAAATATAGAAAGGCAAAAAACATCATAAAAAAATCTTATTTGGGAGTTTATAGACTTTAGATCCTTTATCT
>DATCJR010000197.1 GCA_036562685.1 Clostridia bacterium
GAATTTCTTGTTGCATCCGGCTTATCAGCATATTCCCACAATGAATCTATATTCTCAAGATCAGGAATTTGGTTGTTAAGTGCTTTTTCAAATTCTTCATAATCCTGAGGATATTTTGCCTTATATTCTTGCTTTAAAGCGTTCCAATTTTTCTCTGCTTCTTCTCCGCGCTTTGCCAATTCTTTGTAATGGTCATAAACATCCTGAGGCACTTCAAAAGGAGCATAATTCCAATTTAAAAACTCTTTGGTCTTCTTTAAGTTTTCTTCACCCAAAGGCGAACCATGACAATCGCTGCTTCCTGCCAAAGGACTGCCATAACCAATTTGAGTTTTTACAACAATCAATGATGGTTTATCTGCAACCGATTTTGCAGCAGCAATAGCTTGGGAAATTTCTTTCAGATTGTTTCCGTCTTCCACATAATGGATGTCCCAGCCTTGTGCCTTGTGACGAGCTGCAACGTCTTCTCTAAATGCTATATCGGTATTTCCTTCGATAGAAATATTATTGCTGTCATATAAAACAATTAATTTACCAAGTTTTAGCGTTCCAGCCAAGGATGCAGCTTCTGATTCTATACCTTCCATCATGCAGCCGTCGCCTGCAATAACATAAGTATAATGATCAACAAGCTTTAGTCCTTCGCGGTTAAAACGAGCCGCCAAAATTGATTCGGCTATTGCCATACCTACTGCATTGGCGATACCCTGTCCCAAAGGACCAGTAGTTGTCTCTACTCCTACGGTATGACCGTATTCTGGATGTCCCGGGGTTTTTGAATCAAGCTGACGAAAGTTTTTGATATCATCAATGCTCAATCCATAACCAAACAAATGCAATAAAGAATACAAAAGCATAGAACCGTGACCGGCCGAAAGCACAAATCTGTCGCGGTTAAAGAACTTTGGATTCTTAGGATTGTGTACCATATGATCAGCCCACAATTCATAAGCCATGGGAGCTGCACCCAAAGGTAATCCAGGATGACCACTGTTTGCTTTTTGTACGGCTTCAGCTGAAAGCACTCTTATGGCATTAACAGCCTGTTGTCTTATATTATCCATTGCTACTCCTAAAATATATAAATTTTTTATTTTTTCTTCTTTTGAGCTTTTTGATCTGCTAAAAATTTCTTTAGATTAGTCAAATCCAAATCCTTAAATTTCTTTAAAATTCCGTACAGTTTTTTGCTGGCAAAATAAACTCCGCCTGTTTTGTCGCTTTCTATATTTATCGGCAAAATGGGATCATGCACGCTCATTCTTAAAAGCAACCAACCGCCCGAAAAGTTAACTCTTACGCCTTCATAGCTTTGAGCTAATTTAAATCCGATTTTTTTGTCAACTTTTTGTTCAAATTTTTGTAAAATAGTCTTGGCTGCGGTTTTCCAATCCTTGCATTTAGGCGAGAAACCAATTCTTATTTCTTTGGATTCTACGGGATCTTTTAGCTCTTCTATTAATGATAGTATTGTCTTGTTTTGCTTTTTTAGCTGACACATCTTAATAAGTATTCTTAAAACAAGATAAGCTCCGTCATCCAAAAAATAATTTTCCAAAAATGCTGCATGACCGCTTGTTTCAATAGCAAGAGGCGCATAAACACCCACTTTATTGAGCTCTTTAGCTTCGTTGATTACATTTTTGTAGCCACGTTTAAATCTATGATGATTGCCTTTGTGATTTTCAATAAACTCTGTCAAAGCATCGCTTGTTACACTGTCTGTAACAATAGTAGCGCCAGGATGTTCTTCTAGAAGTATTGCAGAAATCAATGCTATAAGACGATTTCTGTTTATTTCCTCACCGTCTGACGCAACACAAGCAGCTCTATCAACATCAGTGTCAAAGATTATTCCCAAATCTGCATTATTTCTCTTTACGCATTCACTTATAGATTTCATAGCGTCAGAATTTTCTGGGTTGGGAATATGATTAGGGAACATTCCATCAGGCTCTAAAAATTGGCTTCCAGCAGTGTTTGCGCCCAAAGGCTTCAACACCCTGTCCACAAAAAAGCCGCCTGCACCGTTTCCTGCATCAACTACAATCTTAAAATTTTTGAGTGGATATTGTTCGCCGGTAGCTTTTCTGAATTTGTCAATTAATGTATCACAATAAAGTTTTAGATAATCGTCTTTAACAACCTTACCGCCTCTGCCTTTTAGTTCACTGCCAGCTTCGGCTAAAGATAATATGCTTTTTATATCCTCGGATTCCAAACCGCCGTTAATATCAAAAAACTTCAAACCGTTTTTGTTATAAGGATGATGACTTGCAGTAATCATTACAGAACCATGTACTTTTATGCTTTCATATTGAGTCATCATAAACATTGACGGTGTTGAACAAAGACCGCAGTCCAAAACAGTGCAACCGCTTTCTTTCAAAGCTTTTATTACCTGCGTTTTTATGCGTTCTGCTGAAATGCGTGAATCATGTCCTACCGCTACTGTTAATTTATCTTTTGTCTTAGCAGACAACCAATAGGCAAATGCTTTTGAGATCGAATATACTACTTCATCGGTCAAATCAATCGGATTTCCGTCATATTCTACTGCATTGCCTCTTATATCACTTCCACTTAGAAGGGCTTTTAGATTGTTCAAAACATCTCTCCATTATGTAATCTTACGTGCCTTATTATATAGTATCGTTTAAAAAATTTCAAGATAATTATACATCATACAATTTAAGCATTCCAAAATTTGGTATAAATTAATCTCATAATTTTAAAACTATTAATATGAATAACGGTTACTTAAGAGTGGGTGCTGCCGTTCCTGAAATGTTTCCTGGCGGTATTTTTTATAATGCACAATCAATAAAAAAAATGATAGTTGAACTCAATGCCGAAGGCGTGGAAATTGCCGTATTCCCGGAAATGTGCCTATATGGCTCGGCGTACTCATCAAACACGGCTTTGAACACTGTGGTATCCGAATGTGAAAAAGCGCTGCTCGAAATAGCGAACTTTACCAAAAACCGAAAAGTCTTGTCCGCAATAGGATTGCCTTTGAGAGTGGAAGACAAGATACTTAATTGTGTAGCTATGGTAGGTATGGGCAAAATCTGGAGTATAATCTACAAAAATGAGCATAATCAAAAAATGCACTTCGGCGAAATCACTTTGGGCGATTATATGATACCATTTGGCGACAATGCCGTAATACGCAGTATCAGCGCGCTTCCAATAAATATTTCTATAATTATAGGAAGCACTTTGTTTCCATATAATAATTGCGCTAATATTGTTTTAAACCCTTATTCAGCAGACTTAGATACAGCCAATGATACAGACTATATCAGAATAATGTCCAAAACTCCATATAGAGCGATAGTATCTGTTTGCGGAACTCTTTTCAAATCTCCCTTTCCTGATAAAAATGCTGTAATCGCAGAATGCGGGCAAACGCTCGCACAAATGACCGACAAACCATATATTTTTGCTGATATTGATATAGAAAGAATAATCGGCTTAAGAACGCTTCATGGAGTACAGGCTTTTTATGACAATACTTTTATGGAAATACCTATTGAAGA
>DATCJR010000198.1 GCA_036562685.1 Clostridia bacterium
AGCGTCATACATATATGTCATATCCGGGAAACGAATTCCAAAGCTGTCATCGTTTTTTCCTATAAGCGGAGAAGGCACATTAAACAAAATATGGTCTTTTATTAGCATTATTTCACCAGGTGTAAAAGTTATGCCACCTGAAGCATTGGTCAATATAATGTTTTTTACGCCCATTAAATGCATAAGTCTTATCGGAATTACAGCTTTTTGAGTTGAGTTTCCTTCATAATAATGTACTCTACCCTGTAAAATATAACAAGGAGTTTTATCAAAATACCCGGCTATAAGTTTTCCTTTATGGTCGTTTACAGTAGGCGTAGGAAAATCAGGTATATCCTTATAATTAATTTCGGCCTTTTTTTCAAAATATTTGTCTGCAATATCATTAAGGCCCGAACCAAGCACTATTGCAGTATTGGCAGTAAAATCAATATGTTTTTTTAAAAACTTCAATGAATGCAAATAATCACTCATTTGTCTAATCCTTTGGTCGTATTAATTATATAAAGTTATTATATCATATATGTTTTCTTTTCATATACCAATATTTACAACTTAATATTATATTGTTTGACAATATAAAGATTTAAAGTTAAACTATATAAAAAGGAGTAGGTTTGTGAATTTGAATAATATTCTTTCTATTGATTTTAAAGAAATTGGATATTTTTCCTTTCAGCATCTTGTTACACTTTTTCTTTTGTTTGCAGTTATTGTTGTCATGCTATGTATAAGCAACAGGTTTTTCCCAAAATCTACACTGTTGCAAATAAGAATATTATGTATAATTGCATGGATAGCAGAAGCAACTAAGATTTTGGTTACCTATGCGATCGGAGATCTTTCATGGAAAAATGGACTTCCGATTTATTTTTGCAGTTTGTTTTTGTATTCTTCAATATTTGCAGGATTTTCAAAAAAGCCTGCCCTCAAACTTATAGGTAATTCTAGCTTGATGAGCGGAGTAGTTGCTGGATTTTTTGGAATGCTCTATTCTCCCGCGTTGAAATATTATCCTGTTTATCACTTTTTGGGGATACATACCCTTGTATTCCATGCAGTAATGATTTATTGCGGATTGTTGGTATTGACAACAGAACATTATATTCCAAAGATAAAGGATATTCTTTATTCTACTATTTTGTTATTGTCATTAACGGTAGCTGCAATCATAGCCAATAAAGCTTTTGATGCCAATTATATGTTTATAGAAGTGCCTTTGGCTGGTGCTCCGACTTATATCATAGTTCAGATTTTTGGCGAATTACTATACTCTCCCGTAGTGGTACTTGGTCAATTATTCTTGCCGTTCTTAATAATGTTTGGACTTTATAAATTAGTAACTAATTTTCAAAGAAAACGCACTTCACAAAAAGCTCACGCTGAAAATGTCTAATAAAATTTCTTGATATTATAAAAAAACACCGCCTCTAAACAGGCGGTGTTTTTAATGTTTTGCCAATAGTTAATTAAAAATCATCATCTTTTTGTATCTTAGCATCAAAAACCTGACCGCAATCTGTACACAGATACAAGTCATCTTCATATGAGGTTAACACTACTTCGGATGAGCCGCAATTAGGACAAATAATATCCTTATTTTCAATTATGTCATCATAATCCTGTTCTATTCCCATAAACGCTCCTCCTTTTCTTAATTATACCATATTTCGATAGATTATAAAATACCAAATAAAAAAGACTGTCCCTAAATAAAAAGGGACAGTCTTAAAATTAATTATCTAATTATTCAGCAACTTCTGTTTGAACAGGTGCAGCTACTTCCATAAGGCTTTTGCCTTCACTGTCAAACAATTCAAAGTTTTCTGACTTAACACCAAGTTTAACCTTAGCGCCAACAGGAACATTAAAGTCAGGTGAAACTCTTGCAAAGAATGCTTCGCCAGAGCCTTCTAACTGTACCAAAACAATTGCTTCTGTTCCTGTATTGTCAACTGCGCGTACAACACCTTTGAATACGTTTTTAGCTGCTGCAACTTGCGCCTTGTTGAATACTACATTCTTAGGATTAATCTTAACAGCAACCTTAGTACCTACAGCGTTTTGTGCAACCTTAACATATTCAGGATAAACAACTTTCTTGCCTGCAACGGTTACGGTGTAAATAGTATTTCCTTTTGTTACAGCGCCTACTTCGCCTTCAAATTCGTTATAAACAGGAACTTCTAATGAGCTTGATGCTCTAGCGCCAGTAGCAGGATCAAAGAATACTATTTCGTCAACCTTAACAGCAAGTTTAACCTTGCTCTTACCGCTGATTGCAACATCGGGAGCAGTTCTTACTGCAAACAAGTCTTTCTTTCCGTCAATCTTGAGATATACGTTTTTATAAACTTCTGCATCTTCTACAAAATCAACTTCAGCTTCCATTACGAAATCTTGAGTTTCATCTGTAACGAGATATGCACTTTCAGGCTTAATTCCTAATAAAGCTTCACCCTTTGCTAATTCAGGATTGAGTAGAAGTTTAGCTGAGCCTTCACCAAATTCAATAACGTTGTTGCCAAACTTAGCTGACAATTTGCCGTCTTTTTCGCTAAGTTGTGCAGTTATGAAATTGTATTGAGGAACGCCCAAAATAGAAAGTTCTGTTTCAGGATCGAACATATGGATGTGATTAGCATCAATAGCAAGTTTAACAACATCGCCAGCTGAAGCTTGAGTTCTTGCATCAACTCTTGCTACTGTGTAATCTTCTTTTCCGTCAACCTTGGTGTACATGATTGTTTCGTTACCAAGTTTTTCAATAACATCAATTTCAGCAGAAATAACTGTCTTAGGAGAAGAAGCAATGAAGATTTCTTCATCATGAATATCTTCAGGTCTTACACCAAATACAACATCTTTGCCGATATATGATTCATCTGTAAGAAGTTTTGATTTTGATTCGGGTAATTCGATTGTGTTATTTCCAAACTTAACAATCAAATTCTTGCCGCTTCTTTCAAGCTTTGCCTTGAACAAGTTCATTTGAGGTGTACCAATAAAGGTAGCTACGAACATATTGCAAGGTCTGTCAAACAAGTTTTGAGGAGTATCGCATTGTTGAATAAGACCGTCTTTCATAACAACGATACGAGTACCCATTGTCATAGCTTCTGTCTGGTCATGGGTAACGTAAATAAATGTTGTAGCCAGTCTGTTATGTAATTTTGTAATTTCTGTTCTCATTTGAACACGAAGTTTTGCGTCCAAGTTTGACAGAGGTTCATCCAACAAGAAAACCTTAGGTTCACGAACGATAGCACGACCTAATGCAACACGCTGTCTTTGTCCACCTGACAAAGCCTTAGGTTTACGGCTAAGGAGTTCTGTGATTCCCAAAATCTTAGCTGCTTCTTTAACTCTTGAATCAATTTCTGCAGCGGGCATTTTACGAAGTCTAAGACCAAATGCCATGTTATCATAAACTGTCATGTGAGGATACAAAGCGTAGTTCTGGAAAACCATTGCTATGTCACGATCTTTAGGTTCAACATCGTTAACTAAACGACCATCGATATAAAGTTCACCATCGGATATTTCTTCAAGTCCTGCAATCATTCTAAGTGTGGTAGATTTTCCGCAACCAGAAGGACCTACAAGAACTATAAATTCTTTATCCTGTATCTCCAAGTTGAAATCACTAACAGCTTTTACGCCGCCCTGATATATCTTGTAGATATGTCTTAATGATACACTTGCCATTTTTTCCTCCAAATATATTATTTGCTATGCTAATATAATACAACATTACAGGACAAATTAACATCTGTATTCTAAACAAAATTTAATTTTTAAATTATCTAAATTGCACAAAAAATATAGAAATAACATATTAATTAAAACGCTTATAAATTTATATACAATTAGTTGCATAATTATTCATTTTATATTATAATTTGAATAATCAAGGAGAATATATATGATTAATGTTGGAATACTTGGTGCCAATGGTTATACAGGCGCCGAACTTATGAAAATCTTGTCCAAACACAAAGAAACTGACATAAAAATATTATCAAGCCGAAGTGAGCAAGGAAAAAAGGTTACCGAAGTGTATCCTAATCTAACTCAGCTAAAAGATAAGGTTTTTAGCGAACCTGATCTTGAAGAATTATCCAAAATGGATGTCGTTTTCTCTTGTTTGCCCCATGCTGCGAGCAGTGAATTATGTTCCAAACTATATTATAAAGGCGTCAAGATTATTGATTTGTCTGCTGACTTTAGATACAAAAGTCTGGATATTTATCAAAATACATATAAGGTTAATCATGCAGCGCCCGAATTATTAGACGAAGCGGTTTATGGTTTGCCCGAAATAAACCGTGAAAAAATAAAAAAGACATCTTTGGTAGGCAATCCTGGCTGTTATACTACATCAAGCATCTTACCGCTTTATCCTGTAATTAATGAAGACTTGGTAGAATCTTATGGAATAATTATCGATTCAAAAAGCGGAACGAGCGGAGCCGGCAAAAAAGCCGATATCGACCTTAATTTTACAGAAGTAAACGAGAGTTTCAAGGCTTATGGAGTTACTACTCATAGGCACACTTCAGAAATTGAAGAAGTTTTGAGTCTTAACACTCAAAAAGATGTTAAGGTTTGCTTTACACCCCACCTTCTTCCAATTAACCGCGGAATTTTGAGCACAATATACGCTCCCTTAAAAAAACATGTTGATGAAAGCGAAATTTATAACTTATATGACAAGTATTATGGCAATGAAACTTTTATTAACATCACAAAAGATTTGCCTCAAATAAAATGGATAACTAACACCAATAATGTTTTTATAGGCTTTAGATTAGACAAAAAGAACAATCTATTGATAATAATAAGCATACTTGACAATTTGGTTAAAGGTGCATCCGGTCAAGCGGTTCAGAATATGAACATTATGTTTGGTTTGGATGAAACCACGGGACTTATTTAGGAGAAAAATTTATGCAAAGCAACATTATATTTAATGACGACAATCAAGATATGCAAAAACTTATAGAAAAAGCTAATGTTCTGTGCGAAGCATTACCTTATATACATGCGCTGTCCGGAAAAACCGTAGTAATCAAATATGGCGGAAATGCTATGCAAGATGAAAACATAATCAACACCATTATGCAGGACATTGCCATGCTAAAGATTGTAGGCGTAAATCCCATATTGGTTCATGGCGGCGGCCCTGAAATAAACGCATATCTAAAATTGCTTAATATTCCTTCAAAATTTCATAACGGTTTAAGAATAACTGACAAAAACACTATGGAAGTTGTTCAAATGGTTATGAGCGGTAAGATAAACAAAGATATTACAAGCAGGCTTAATCTTTTAGGTGTAAAAGCAATTGGACTTAGCGGCAAAGACGCACAGCTTATAGAAGTTAAAAAATACAACTCTCCAGACGGAGTAGATTTAGGGTTTGTGGGCGAGATAACTAATATTAACACATCATTATTAAATAAACTTTCCAATGATGAGTTTATTCCTGTTATCGCCGGAATAGGCACTGATAAAAACGGCGAAGCTTACAATATTAATGCCGATATGGTAGCCAGCGAAATCGCAGCAAGGATCGGCGCTGAAAAATTGATATATCTTACAGATATAGACGGAATAAGAAAAGATCCTAATGATCCTTCTACCTTAATTTCTATTATCACTGCAGACGAAATCAAAAAGATGATAAACGACGGTGAAATTTCAGGGGGAATGATTCCTAAGGTTATGAGTTGCATAAAAGGAATAGAACAAGGTATTTCTAGAGTGCATATCATCAACGGAACAACACCCCACCCTATTTTATTAGAAATCTTTACCGATAAAGGTATAGGAACAATGGTGATAAAATGACTTTTGAAGATATAAAGAAAATTGATAACAAATATTATATGCCCGTTTTTAATCGTGCAGATGTATGCTTTACTCATGGGCAAGGCTGCAAGCTGTACGACATAAATAATAAAGAATATTTGGATTTTGGAGCAGGAATTGCTGTCAATTGTCTAGGGCATAACGATCCTGACCTTGTAAACGCAATTTCACAACAAGCAAAAAACATCATACACCTTAGCAATCTATATTATTCACCTCTTCAAGCAGAATGCGCAAAAGAACTTATCGAAGGCACTGATTTTGACAAGGTCTTTTTCTGCAACAGCGGTGCTGAGGCCAATGAAGGCGCCATAAAGCTGGTAAGAAAATACTATTACAATCTGGGCATCAAAAAGCCCGTTATAATTACAGCCAAAAACTCTTTTCATGGCAGAACTCTAGCTACAGCGGCAGCAACAGGTCAGTCAAAATATTCTGCGCCTTTTACCCCGTTGCCAGAAAAGTTTGTGCATGTGCCTTTTAATGATTTTAACGCAATTCAAAAAGCAGTTAACGATGAAACAGGCGCAATAATGCTTGAAGTTATTCAAGGCGAAGGCGGCGTTTTTGTCGCAGAAAAAGAATATATCACACAAGTATATCAACTTTGCAAAAAGAAAGACCTCTTGCTTATAATAGACGAAGTTCAAACAGGCATGGGGCGTACAGGCAAAATGTTTGCATACCAGCATTACGGCATTGTACCTGATATTATAACCTTAGCGAAGGGCTTGGGCGGCGGTGTTCCAATTGGAGCAATTCTTGCAAGAGGCAAATGTGCAGACGCTTTTTCCAAAGGCGATCATGGCAGTACATTTGGCGGAAACCCTTTGGCCTGCTCGGCTTCACTTGTTGTTTTGAAAAAACTAAAAAACGGTTTAATAGAACACGCCAAAAATACCGGCGAATATTTTTTGAATAAACTAAAATCACTCAAAAAATATTCAGTTGTAAAAGATGTCAGAGGTCTTGGTTTACTTATAGGACTTGAACTAGAGAATAGTGTAAAATCAAAAGAGATAATAGACAATATGTTGTCAAACTGTTATATTATTATTGGTTGCGGTAGCAATACATTAAGATTTTGCCCGCCGCTAATAATAGAAAATGAACAGATAGACAGTATGGTTGATTGTCTAGATTCTGTGTTAAAAAATATTCAAGAGGTAAAATGATGGATATCAGTCAATATCGTCCAAAAGAAAAAATTAATCATAAGCATTTGCTTAATTTGATGGATTATTCACCTGAAGAAATTTATGAAATTGTTGCTTTAAGTATAAAATTAAAGCATTTATACAAAAAAGGCATTAACAAACCCTTGCTAAAAAATAAAACTTTGGCAATGATTTTCTCAAAGTCAAGCACTCGTACTCGTGTCAGCTTTGAACAAGGAATCAGACAATTAGGCGGGCATGCATTGTTTTTATCATCGTCAGATATCCAATTAGGAAGAGGCGAAACCATACACGATACCGCAAAAACTCTCTCTCGTTATGGAATTGACGGGGTAATGATAAGAACATTTTTGCAATCTGATGTTGAAGAACTTGCTCGTTATGGAGATTTTGCTGTAATCAACGGACTTACTGATGATTTTCATCCCTGTCAAGCTCTTGCCGACATTATGACCATATATGAAATCTTTGGACATCTGGATGGATTAAAGCTTGTATTTTCTGGTGACGGCAATAATGTCGCTAACAGCTTGATTTTGGCATGCGCAAAAACAGGCGTAGAAATCGTTTGCGCCACACCAAAAGGTTATGAGCCAAACTTGAAAGTGGTCGAAGAAGCTCAAAAATACGGCAAAGTTACTATAACTGATGACCTAAATCAAGCCGCTGTCAACGCCGATGTTATCTATACAGATGTATTTTTTAGCATGGGACAGCAGCAAGACGAAAAGAAGTATAAGGCACTGATGCCCTATCAGATTAATCAAAGTATTATGCAAAAAGCAAAAAAGGAAGCTGTCTTTATGCATTGCCTGCCCGCTCATCGCGAAGAAGAAGTGACAGCTGATGTAATAGATTCGCCTGCTAGCGTAGTTTTTGAACAGGCAGAAAACAGATTGCATGTTCAAAAGGCGATCATGACACTTTTGATGAAGGACTAAATATGCTTGAAATAAAAAAGGC
>DATCJR010000199.1 GCA_036562685.1 Clostridia bacterium
TTACAATCGAATGATTCGCAGATTCATACCTAAAGGCAAGAGTTTCGATTCAATTGATCAGGAAACATTAAACCGTATAAACAATTGGATTGACACCTACCCCCGAAAACGACTTGGCTACAAATCCGCAGAACAAGTGTTCGCTCAAGAATTAGAAAATTTTTTCCTTTACCCCTCGGGGTAAAGGAAACTGAAAGAACTTATTATACAAACCGTTGCACTTGTAGTTGCAATTTAAGTATTTTGTTTTTTTAGCTTCGGTTATTATTATGACAAGATTTTCATACATTATGTATATTATGATCTTAAAAAATCGTTGTTTAAAATAATTGTAATTTAACATCAAATAAAAGGAGATAGTATGGATCAAAAAGTAATAGATCTCAATGAAAGCGTTTTTTCTTTATGTAAAAAAGACAATAATTTGAAGAATATATTATATGATTTGGGCTTTAAGGACATAATTAATCCTGCGATGCTAAATACCGCAGGGCGATTTATGACGCTCAAAAAAGGCTCAAAGCTGAAACATATCGCCTTATCTAAAATTGTTTTTACCTTAGAAGAATTAGGATATAAGGTTACTGGAGTAGATAATGAATAATGAAAAGAAACAAGTTTTAAAAGAAATCATTAAGTCCTTGCATGACGGCACATCACTAGAAAAAGCAAGAGAAAGATTTATAAAAGAGTTTTCGGATGTTTCTTCCCAAGACATAGCACAAGCCGAACAACAGCTTATCAATGAAGGGTTAGCCATTGAAGAAGTCCAAAGGCTGTGCGATGTACATTCTTCGCTTTTTAAAGACTCTATAAAAAACGATATGCCTAAGCCTGATATTTTTATTGAACAAGCGCTGCTGCATCTCAATCAGGAAAACAAGCAAATTTCAAATTTAGTTCAAAAACTATCAATTCAAAATACAGAAGTTTCTGACGACCTGAAAAAATTGTATGAAATTATAGATTTACACTACAAAAAAAAAGAAATAGTCTTATTCCCCTATCTTGAAAAACACGGCGTAACATCTCCGCCTAAGGTTATGTGGGGCGTGGACGATGAAATTAGAGACGCCTTAAAAGAAATAATATCCAAAGCCAAAACTGACAAGCCCATTAAAGAAGAACTCGACGCATGTATCTCAAGAATAAAAGATATGGTGTTCAAAGAACAGAGCATCTTATTGCCAATGATGATTGACACTATTTCTCATGACGAATGGCATCAGATTTTTCCTCAATTAAAAGACTTCAATCAAGAAACAGACAAAAAGATGGATTATAACCAGACCTCGCAATCCGGCACTGCAAGCCTTCCTGTTGACTTTGAAACCGATTTTATAACCTTGCCAAGCGGCAAATTAAAACTAAACGAATTGATATCTATGCTCAATGTTTTGCCCTTTGACCTTACTTTTGTGGACCGAGAAGACAAGGTAGCGTATTTTACAGAAGGCGAACGCATATTCCCGAGAGAGCGGGCTGTTATAGGTCGAAGCGTATATAACTGCCATCCGCCCAAAAGCCAGCATGTGGTACGCGCCATAATGCAAAGTTTCAAAGACGGCACTTCAGACCATGAAGATTTTTGGATAAAAATGCACGGCAAATATGTGCTCATAAGATATTACGCAGTAAGAGATACTCAAGGCAAATATCTGGGAACATTAGAAATCTCACAAGAAATCAGCGCCATACAATCCATTAAAGGCGAAAAAAGATTATTATCTCAAAATGAGGAATAAAAAAAGCGGTTTGGAATTTCCCCAAACCGCTTATCTTTTATCTTCTTATATTTTTTCTTTTGGCTTTTGGCGTCATAATTATTTCGCCTAAAATAAATTTGGATAAAATATC
>DATCJR010000200.1 GCA_036562685.1 Clostridia bacterium
GAAAAGGCATATTCACTGTTTACGCCTCTGATTTGTTCTACTTCTAACCTTGTTATAGGCTGTTTGTACGCAATTATCGCCAATACTTCCAAACACGAACGAGACAGTTCTTTTTCTTTTATAGGATTAAGAACTGCAGAAACTTCATCGGCCACGTCAGGATTAGTTGAAAATTGCAATTTGTTGTTAAATTTTATCAATTGAATACCGCAATGCCCGCTATACTTTTTTTCCAATGTATGTATAGCCTCTTCCATCTGATCTTTTTCAATATTAAGTTTTGACATTACATCCTGTTTTGCAACAGGTTCTCCTGCCAAAAATAAAATAGCTTCAAGTATCGAACTAAGTCTTTCAATTTCCATTATCTTCACCTGAGTATGTCAAAATTATATCTCCAAATAGTGTGTTTTGAGTACATCTCAAAAAATGCAGTCTTAACAGTTCCAATAAAGCAAGAAAGGTATTAATCATTTCACTTTTGGTAAAATCTTTTTCAAACAGGTTAAAAAAACTCATCGTCTTTCGGACGCTCAAAATCTGTTTGATTTCCTCTATCTTTTCAGCAACAGTAAAACGATCTTTTACTATTTTTCGCGGTTGTGTAACTCTTTTTTCTAAAGCTAATTTATGTAGCATTGAAGAGAAAGCATCAAGCAATCCATTAAGAGACATATCTTTCAATACAACCTTATAATCATTGACCTTTTCATCTGGCTGCTTATAAAACCTGCTGACATTTTCTTGTTCTTTGAGCTTTTCTCCCGCTTCTTTAAACAGCTTATATTCTTCAAGCTGTTTTATAAGCCGTTCTTTTGGATCGTCTTCTTCAGGTATAAGGTCGTCCATCTTAGGCAACAAAGATTTGACCTTTATCTCCAAAAGCGTGGATGCCACATCTACAAATTCAGCCGCTTTATCCATATCAATGGTATTAAGCTGTTCCATATGAGCCAAAAATTGCTCAGTAATATCGGATACAAAGATGTTCTTAATTTCAATTTTTGCTTCTTTTACCAAATGCAGCAAAAGGTCAAGTGGACCTTCAAAATCTGCAAGCTTAAAAATAAAAAAATCTTCTTTTTGTTCTAATATCTCAGGCATATTATGCTACACCCCAGATAATTTGCCATAACTTTAAAATAGGATTTACAATCCAACGAGAAACAACATTTAACACATAACTCAAAGGATCCAAGAATGGATAAGATATTACCAAATCAGGATAAATATATTCTCCCATTAAGCTTATAACAATCAATCCCAAAAGAATATATTGACCGTATTTTCTCATAAAGACTGTGTAGGGATTTCTTTCTTTAGTAATAGACTCTACTACTCTAAACCCGTCCAAAGGATATATTGGCAGTAAATTAAATATCATCAAATAAATATTAATAAAAATTCCCAAATAGAAAAAATAAAATAAAAATGAAGATATAAAATTTCCTAAACTAAGAATTCTAGTGTAGACCATTAAAGGGACATAAATGCCCATCAAAATAAAAGACAACAAAAAATTTACCGTAACTCCAGCAATAGCTACAGTAAAATAACCCAATCTTTTTCGCTTAAAATTATAAACATTAATTGGAACAGGTTTACCATATCCAACGGGCAAAGTCAAAATCATAAGCAAGCCCAGATAATCAAAATGCCTCATAGGATTAATTGAAATCCTTCCCAAATTTTTTGCAGTCGGATCTCCATTCCATAATGCAACAACTGCATGTGCAACTTCATGTAATATAAGCGCAATCAATAAAACAAATATACGCGCCAAATGATAAGGAAGGTTCATATTTCTCCTACTTCTATGGTTTTTTTATAATAGCATTATAACCTATATCGATTTAAAATGGCAAATCAAAAATTTTAAAAATATAAAACACTTTGAAAATTTGCCTAATTAAAAAATTTACCGTTTCAAATTATAAAACGGTAAAAACTCTTTTTGATGATATTGATTTTACTTTAACCATTCAGGTATAGAATCATGTGATACCAAATCTTCATAGGTTTGAGGCTTTACTATATAATCTGCCTTACCGTCTTTTACCAAAACCATGGGCGGTATTAAGTTTCTATTGTAATTACTTGCCATAGAATAGTTATACGCTCCTGTTGAAAATACAGCCAAAATATCGCCTGTTTTTGTCTTGGGCAACTTGGCGTTTTCTATAATTATATCACCGCTCTCACAGCATTTGCCTGCAATTGTTACAACTTCTTTAGGCATTTCTAAGGCTCTATTTGCCAAAATACAGGAATATTTTGCTTGATATAACGCAAATCTAGGATTATCAAACATTCCGCCGTCAATGGCTATATATTTCTTTAAACCCTTTATTTCCTTGATTGAACCGACCTTGTACAAGGTTATACCAGCTTCACCTACAATTGACCTTCCCGGCTCAAATACAAGCTTAGGTGCTGGAATGTTTTTGGATTCTACAGCTTTTTTTATGGCATCAACAGCCGCCGACATATACTGTTCAAAAGGCAATGGACTGTCTTGATCTGTATAATGTATTCCGTATCCTCCACCCAGATTAATCTCTTGTACAGGCGTATTTAGCTGTTTATGGATAGTAGCTGCAAAGTCTGTCATTTTGTCTATTGCAACTATAAAAGGTTTTGTATCAAAAATCTGCGAACCAATATGGCAATGTATTCCTAAAAAATCAAGACGTTTATTTTGTATTACCGTCCTAACCGCTTCAAAAGCCGAGCCATCAGAAATAGAAAAACCAAATTTAGAATCAGGCAATGATGTCTGAATATAATGATGTGTATGAGCATCAACACCAGGATTTACTCTTACTAAGCATTTAATCTTTTTTTCGCCATTTTGATCGCTAATCTTGGTTAGCAATTCAATATCGTTATAGTTATCTATTACTATACAATGAACTCCTAATTTTACGGCCATTAAAAGTTCTTCATAAGTCTTGTTATTGCCATGAAAATAAATTTTATCCATAGGAAAACCAGCGCTGGCCGCAGTAAAAAGTTCTCCTCCGCTTACCACATCTGCTCCCATATTTTCAGATTGGACAATCTTATATATTGCTTTGGTAGATAATGCTTTTGAAGCAAAACAAACCAAAGAGTTAGGATAATCTTTCAAAACGGTATTATAACTTTTGCATACATTTCTAATATATTTTTCATCTAGAACATATAATGGCGTGCCGTATTTTTCAACTAGGTCAACACAGTCAATCCCGCCTATTTCCAAATGTCCTTTATCGTTTATTTTTAATGTTTCTCTAAATCTCATAAATTTTTCCTTATATATAATTTATCCAACACAAGGTAACATATTAAAGTCTTAAAGTCAAAATTATATCAACTTAATACAATAACATTACATTATAATACTCATAAGCTTTTCAAAAGGTTTTTATATAGATGTAAAAACATTATTTTTTATAAAGAATAATGCCTAAAACGAAAAAACGGCGCAAAGATTTTGTTTACGCCGTTTTTATATTTCTATTAGCTTTTAATGCCAGTATCTAAACATATCCTTTACATTATCTTTATAGCCTTTTTTAGCTACATCTTCGCAAGCTATAATGTTAACAGTTTTGTAAGGTTGACCGTCATATAATACAGTAATTTTTCCTACCACATCACCCTTTTTAACAGGCGCTTTTATATTATTGTTTTCTTGTTTTACTTCAATACTTTTTAATTCATCCGTTTTTTGCTTGAAAATCGAAATATTTTCTTCAGGTTTGACCTCTACGCAATCTTTTTTGCCTCTATTTACTTTTACACCTTTTTCTAGGTTGTTTTCGGCAGATACAATAACTTTGTTTTCATAGTTTGCAAAGCCCATATTAAACAGCTTGGATACTTCTGCAAAGCGTGTCTTGCTATCGCTTGCTCCTATTACTGTACTAATTAATCTCAAATTATTTCTTTTTGCGGTTGCAGATAAGCAATGACCAGCTTCGGAAGTATAGCCTGTTTTTCCGCCGTCGCAGCCCTCATAAAAGCGTGAAAGTTTATTGGTATTAGTTAATTCAGTTTCGCGCCCGCCTTTATGAATCATTTTATCCATCCAAATCTTAGAGTGTAAGAAATATTCTTTGTGCTTTAATAACTCATGCAACATTGTGCTTACATCTTTTGCACATGAATAACCGCCTGGTGCAGGCAAACCGGTACAATTT
>DATCJR010000201.1 GCA_036562685.1 Clostridia bacterium
TTGATTGTATTGCTTGTTAGAAAAAAGCGCAAATGGTATGTTTCTTTTCTTTTAGGCGGTGTGGTTGCGGCTTTTTTTGAATATTTGCTCCATGAGCTTGAATATATTTTTACAGGCAATGTTTCATGGGATTACACATATGTGTTTTTATACATACCGTCGATAGCAACTCGAGGCAAAACTGCAGGAACAAGTATTCCTCATATGTTTATTTGGGGAGCTTTGGGATTGTTTTTAGAACGCATAGTTTATCCTTTGGTTTCTAAAGTGATAGAAAAAATTCCGCCTTTGCAGGGCAAAATGGTTTTTAATGCATTAGCGGTGTTTTTGGCTTTTGATATGGCATTGACTGGAGCAGTCTTTCTAAGACAAGGCGAAAGACTGAAAGGCAACGAGCCTGTTACAATGGTGGGAGAATGGATAGACAAGAACTATCCAGATGAATACATCTATGAGATTTTCCCTGATAAAAAGCCTGAAGAAGAAAAATCATAATATTTTAAATAAAGGAAGTTAATATGGAAGACAAAAAAATTGTTTCAGAAGAACAAGAATTTCATAATATAATGAATAAGCAAGTCAATATGACCAGATTGATACTTCTTGTTATTTTCGGTTTTATAGGAATAATCTTTGCTATTATCGGCGCCTTTCTTTTGGGGTTTAATGTAATAGATAAAGGCATTCAAATAGGTCTTATATTTTTGCCTATTGGATTAGGCTTTTGTTTGGCAGGATTGTTATGTTATTGGTTGATACCAAAAGATAGAGTATATAATTATGAAAGATACAAACAAAGAGTTGAGAAATATGGTTTTATAGATACTATTTCTATGGCTGCAATGATCTCTTATCACAAGGTTAAGATAGAACAATTAGAATCCAGAATAAAAGAACTGGAAGATAAATTAAACAATGAATAAGAAAACAGCCGGTTTTAATACCGGCTGTTTTATTTTTTTTACTTTCTATCCCTAGACATGAAAATTATAGCTAAAAATCTTAGCATTGATAGCAGTGCTGTAACCAGTGAAGCTATATATGTCCATGCAGCGGCATTCAAAACTTCTTTTGCACCTTTGGCTTCACTTACACTTAATATACCGCTTTCTGTCAACAATGCCGTCGCTCTTCTAGAAGCATTTAATTCAGTAGGCAAAGTAACAAGACTAATTAAGATTGAAGAGCCATAAAAGACCAAGCCAGCATAAATTACTATGTCGCCAATCATTGTTCCGGGAACAGCCAATCCAAAAATGATTCCAATTATCACAAGCGGCCACATAAGCCTTGAAGTAAAATTAACTACAGGAACAAGGAAGTTTCTTATTTTTATTGGAGCATAGTTATCTGCGTATTGTAATGCATGTCCAACTTCGTGAGCCGCGATACCCAAAGCCGCAATGCTTGATGAATCAAAAACGCCTTGGGACAAGCCTATCACGCCGTTTTGATGGTCGTAAAAATCTGTAAGCCTGCCGTTTACACGTCTTATTTGTATATGATTAAGTCCCGCACGAGAAAGCACACCTCTTGTCATTTCATAAGCGGTTATACCTGATTTAGAATAAACCTTAGAATATTGAGAGTATGCCGAAGAGACTTTAGCTTGTGCATATGTTGCTAAAAGAATGCCAGGGATTAATATAATGCCCGTAATATAATACAGTAGCATTTTCTCACCTCTTTTTTATTATGTCAAAAGCAATTATATCATATGCCAAAAAATATATTCAATCAGTTTTTTTTACAGTATGTTAACATTTTGTTTATTTTATAGACTCAAAAACTTAGAATTCTATTTCAACAAAATTATCTATCTTATTGTTTTTATATACGGTGTTGATAAGAGTTGCCTTATTGTTTCGATCTATTAACAAAAAGCTATGCGGATATTGAGAATAATAGTGATTTGGGAAAATTTCTTCATATTCTCCAAAGAAGTCCTCCAATTTTTCGGCTGTCAAAATTTCGTTCAAAGATTCTGTTAGATAATATTTTGCTTCTTGAAAATCCTTGCATTTTACAGCCTCAAACACAGCAATAGGCATAAGCCGAGTATCTGTCGTTCTTACTGGTTCACCCTTGCAGTAAACATAATATTCTTCAGTCTTTTCAAAAGTTTGACCGTCATAAACAGTTTTAAGTCCTCGACAAGCGATATCACCCTTTAATTTTAAAGTTATAATCTTTTTGCCCTCTTGGGTTATTTTATCCCAAAAGCCATCTAACTTGACTAGATATTTGCCTAAAGTGCCTTTTATAATCAAAAGATATAATATTTTATATTGATCTATATTTTCTTCTGCTGTTACGCAAGCAACCAACTCATTATTTAAAATTTCTGCTTTTAAGTTAATATTAGTTAAATTTTGCGGCAGAGTGTGATAAAA
>DATCJR010000202.1 GCA_036562685.1 Clostridia bacterium
GTTAACATCATAAAACCGCATCAAAAGATTAATCATTGTGGTTTTGCCTGCTCCAGTCGGTCCTACAATGGCAACCTTTTGTCCTTGTTTTACATCTAGATTAAAATCTTTTATAAGCGGCTTTTGAGGAATATAAGAAAAATCTACATCCTTAAATTCAAAATCGCCTTTTATCACAATGTCATTATAACCTTGGTTTGCTTTTATAGCAGGAGATGTAATATCAATTATTTCAAACATTCGCGATGCGCCAGCAAGTCCGCTGATTATCTGGCTTGTCGCCGAAGTAAATTCATTGATAGGACGAGAAAACAAGGTGGCATAGGTCAAAAAACTGGTCAATGTGCCAACAGAAAGACCTAAGAATATCGCACACAATCCGCCTGTTAAGCCTACCAGCGAATAAGAAAAATAATTAAGCAGTCTTGTGCTTGGATTGGAAAGAGAGGCAATAAACTGTGCTTTTGTGCCTGTTATATTGAGTTCATCATTAATAATATCAAAGTGTCTTTGGGCTTCTTTTTCATAATTAAATGCTTTTACGACTCTTGCACCCCTTATATGTTCTTCGGCATAACCGCTCAGTTTTCCCATAACTTGTTGCATTTTCAATAGTCTTTGAGATGACTTTTGGGCTACCAGCTTAGAAACCCAAAACATCAGCGGAACGGATATTACAACCGCAATAGTAACTATTGGACTAAGATAAAGCATAAAGCCCAAAGCAGCAAAAATTATTACTATACCAGAAAAAAACTGATTGAGCATTTGGGTTATTGCATCCGTTATCTGATCGCAATCGGCTGTAAATCTGCTTATAATATCGCCCTTATTCATATTGTCTATTTCTTTTAAGGGAAGACTTAACAGCTTTTTAAACGCCTGCTTTCTTATCTTGTTTGTTGTTTTGACCGCAACGCTTACTCCCAAAGAAGTATACAGCCAAACACATAGTGCGTTAATAATATAAAGACCGCCAAGGATAATTAATATTTTAATTAAATTGTCAAAATCAACTTTACCCGCTTCGACAATGTTATCCACAGCACGACCTATAAGCAAAGGCCCAATAACATAAAACAAATTGCCAATAAGCGATAGAAATGCAATACAAATTACTGTCTTTTTATACGGCTTAATATATCCAAACAATCTTTTTAGGGAGGTCTTTTTTTGATTACTCATTTCGTCCTCCCTCTATGTCTAACTGCGTATTGTATATATCACGGTATAGTTGATTATTCTTAATAAGCTCGTCATGCGTGCCTAGACCTACAACTTGACCTTCGCTAAGCACCGCTATTATATCAGCGTTCTTAAGGCTGCCCGCTCTTTGCGAAATTGTAATTAAAGTTTTACCTGCGCTTTGCTCCTTTAATGCCCTGCTTAGATTTCTTTCTGTAGCAAAGTCCAAAGCGCTTGCAGAATCGTCTAATATCAAAATTTCAGGAGATATTATAAGCGCTCTTGCAATAGTTATTCTTGCACGCTGTCCGCCGCTCAAGTTAGTGCCGCCTTGCTCTAACTGATAGTCAAGACCATCTGGAAGCTTATTTACAAAATCTGCTTGAGCAGTTTTGAGTGCTTGCATAATTTTTTCGTCATCAACATCTCTGCCCATCTTTAAGTTATCTCTGATGCTGCCCGAAAACAGCACAGCTTTTTGGGGTACTATGCCTATATGCTCTCGTAAAAATTTAGGCGACAATTCTTTTATATCTTGTCCGCCTATTGTAATCTTTCCTTCGATAACATCATAAAAGCGTGCAATTAGATTAACCAAAGTAGTTTTTCCTGAACCGGTCAGCCCAACAATACCAAAAGTCGTTCCTTTAGGGATGGTAAGATTAATATCTTTTAGCACCTCTTTACCATCGCCATATCTAAAGCTTACATTTTGAAATACTATATCGCCCTGCGGAAACTGTTTTAAAACTTGTCCTTCATCGGTTAATTTTGGAGTTGTATCCAGCACTTCATTGACTCGGGCTGCTGAAGCCAATGCTTTTGTGATTAAAAGCATTAGGTTAACCAAAACATTGAGGGCTAACACAATTTGTGAGATGTAATTGATAAAAATGATTATTTCGCCTTGCGTAAGTTTTCCAAAATAAACTCTTTTTCCGCCAAAGTAAATTATAACAAGCAGGGACAAGTTGAGAATCAAAACAGTCAAAGGATTAGATAATGAGGCAAGCCAGCCCGCTTTTTGAGCATAATGCGCGTGCTCATCTCCAGAATCAAAAAATTTCTGTTTTTGAGAATCGGTTTGTCCAAATGCTTTTATAACTCTTATTCCTGTGAGATTTTCGCTAGCAAGAAGAGAAATATTATCTAGCTTTTTCTGAACGGTTTTGTATGCTTTTATAGAAATATTAATTAAAAAGTATAAAACAACTGCCGCAGCAGGCACCGAAATAAGCATAATAAGCGCTAGATGCCAGTCGATAATAAATGCTCCTACAAGGCTTCCTATACACAAAAAAGGCGCACGAAGAACAAGCCTTAAAATCATCATAATTGAATATTGCAGCTGATTAATATCTGAAGTCAGTCTTGTAGTAAGCGAAGAAGATGAAAAACGGTCAAGTTCTGAATAAGAAAAATTAGTAATATGCTCAAAAACTTTTTTTCTCAAAGCCGTTCCAAATCCTTGTGCTGCAGACACAGCATAGTGCTGACCTAAAACAGCAATCAAAAAGCCCAAAACCGCAAGTCCAAAAATTGATATACTTAATACAACTATTAACCAAATCTTATTTTGCTTAATGCCGATATCTATGAGAGATGCCATCAAAATTGGCATAATAAGCTCAAAAACTGTTTCAACAAACTTGCAAAGCGGACCTAAAATGACCTGTTTTTTGTATGGTGATAAAAAGCTTGTTAAGCGCATTGTGACTTCCTTTTTTGTTTTAATATATCACAACTCAATACTTTTGATAAACATAAACTCTATGTTTTTATAAAAATTATATAACTGCCGCCAATTTAAGACGGCAGTTATATATTATAGCGAAGCCAGTTTTGCGCCTAAACTTATGCATTCTTGTTCGCTTTCGCCCTCAGGCATCTCGTTGACAATAAGGGTACTAACAATTTGAGCGCCATAATTTTTCATTCTGTCTTCCCAGCTTCTCATCCATTCTCCATCGCCCCAGCCGTATGAACCAAATAATGCAATCTTTTTGCCATTTATCTTAGTGCTAATTGATTCCACAAAAGGCTCCATTTCCTGTTCTTCTATAACTTCAACACCCATAGCTGGAGAACCTAAGGCGATAATATTAAATCCATCTACAATATCAGGCGATATATACGAAACATGTTTTAGCTCGACTTCTGCTCCTGCCGTCAATGCTCCT
>DATCJR010000203.1 GCA_036562685.1 Clostridia bacterium
AATCTAAAAGACAATCCTACTGTGAATATTGCAACTATTCAGATGAACTATCCGTCAGAATCAAAATGGGAAAGTTCTCAATCAGATATTTTTGATGAAAATTACGATATGACTTTAACAGCTATTGAAAACGGAGCGCAAATCATTATATGGCCTGAAACCACCATAACAAGTCCTTTAGAAGGTACATCTTATTACTTTAATTTGATGCAATTAGCTGAGCAAAAGCATGTATGTATATTTGTTGGCGGATTCCGTCAAGATGAAGAATTCAGATTATATAATTCGATTTATGGATTTTTTCCTGATAGACAAAATGTTACGTATTACAACAAACGTCAGCTTATACCTTTTGGAGAATTCTTGCCTTTTGAAGATTTTTTAAATAAATTTGAAGTCTTTCAACAGCTTAATTTAGCTGACAATAGTATAACAAGAGGCAATAAAAGCGTAGTATTTGAAACGGAATATGGAAACTTCAGCGGGCTTATATGCTTTGATTCTTTGTTCCAAAGATTTTCTTATGAGTCAGTGCGTAAAGGTGCTCAAGTTTTGTTTGTAGTAACCAATGACTCATGGTATATAGATTCTCAATCAATACATCAGCATTATGGACATGCTGTTTTGCGCGCAGTAGAAAACAACAGGTACTTGATAAGGTCAGCTAATGCCGGAGTTTCTGGTGTAATATCAAGCACTGGACGCACTATTCAAGATTTGCCTACACATACAAGCGGCTATATTCTAAAAAAAGTGCCTTTAAATAATCAAAAGACATTATATACACTAACAGGCGATGTAATAGCATATATTGCTTTGGGGGCGATATTGGCTGCCTTTATATACTTTAGATTTTTTGTAAAGATAAAATTATTAATAAGTGCTTAATTCCTATAATGTTTTTTTGCAATACAAAAGTTCAAATCAATGTTAAAAAATAAAGTGGTAATATATTTTTTTTAAAAATTAATAAAATTTAATTTTATATTAATGAATGCTTAATCTAGTTTTGACATGTATATGATATAATGAAAAAAACATCAAAATTAAGATAGGAGTATTTGGGCTTATGAGTTCTATGGCTTTTGGAGCAGATTTTTGGAATGAATTTGTTAGATTATTTACTGGAATGGGAGTGGCTGCAGGAATTTGTATCGTCCTTGGTCTAATTCTTGTAATAATAGAAATTTTTCAGCCTGGATTTGGTTTTTTTGGCGGACTTGGCACATTGTTGATTATTGCCGGTATTGTCATTCGAATGCTTCAGGGCGGAAGCCTTTTGATGCTGTTTATCATGATATTTATTGTAGTAGTAATTTTGCTGGGTGCTTTCTTGATAATGGTAAGGTCAATGAAGTACGGATGGCTGTCTCGAACAGATCTTATCCAGACAGGAACAGCAGTAAGTCCCGAACGCTCCGAGGCCACACAAGATTTTAGTAAGCTCGTTAATCGCACAGGAAAAACAACTACACCGTTAAGACCTAGCGGCAAGGCTGTTATTGACGGTACTGTATATGATGTTGTCGCACAAGGCGCTTTTATAGATGTGAACAAAGATATAAAAGTTGTTGAGGTTGAAGGCGTAAGGATAGTAGTTTTGGAACAATAAAATATCAAACTCAATTTTTATTAAGAAAACAGAAGAAATTTATTTTCAAAAAAACAAAAGAATATTTAATTTTTGTTTTATAGGTATTATTTTGTCCGATTATGTATATTAAAATAAATACTTTTTTTAAAGGAGACTTCAATATGGAATGGTGGATTTGGCTCATAATTATTATAGTAGCATTTTTATTAATGTTCGTAACAGCAATTTTCCCTATGGGAACATGGTTTACAGCGGCTGTTTCAGGTGCCTATGTTTCTGCAGGTAAGCTTATTGGAATGAAGGTAAGACGTCTAAGATACAAAACAATAATTGACGCATATATAAAAGCTAGAAAGGCAGGACTTGATATAAGCATTGATGATTTGGAAACTCATTATATGGCGGGCGGTAACGTTATATCCGTAGTTGACGCTTTGATAAGCTCGCACAGCGCCAATATTAACTTGACCTTTGCAGCTGCTAGAGCAATTGATTTGGCAGGCCGTGATGTCTTTAATGCGGTTAAAATGAGTGTTAGCCCTAAGGTTATCGAAACGCCTTTTATATCCGCTGTTGCAAAAGACGGTATCGAGCTAAAAGTTAAAACACGTATAACGGTAAGAGCCAACATAGCAAGACTTATTGGCGGTGCTGGAGAAGAAACAATAATAGCCCGTGTAGGTGAAGGTATTGTAACTACGGTAGGCTCATCTGTTTCACATAAAGATGTTCTGGAAAACCCTGACCTAATCAGCAGAACAGTGCTTAACAAAGGCTTGGATGCAGGTACAGCGTTTGAAATTTTGTCAATTGATATTGCAGATATAGATATCGGCAGAAATATAGGTGCGCAGCTTCAAACAGATCAAGCAGAAGCAGACAAACGCATAGCTCAAGCAAAAGCCGAAGAAAGACGCGCTATGGCTATCGCTTTAGAACAGGAAATGAAAGCGAAGACTCAAGAAATGCGCGCCAATGTCGTAGCTGCTGAAGCAGAAGTTCCCAAGGCAATGAGCGAAGCCTTAAGAAAAGGCACTCTTGGCGTAATGGACTATTACAATATGCAAAACATCATTTCAGATACCAATATGCGTAATAGTTTAGGCGGCGTAGATAAGGATTCAAAGAAAAAGGAATAATGATATGGTAACTTTTCTTGCCCAAGATTTTATATCCTTTGTACCATTGATTGTGGTGTCAATGGCTATATTCTTTGTTTTTTTGATTGTTTATTTTATCGCTAAGGCTACTAAAAACAATGATGTCAATGGTCGTGACCAAAAATCGACAGGATTTTTTAGGGGACTTTTGGATGAAATAAATAACGAATTTGGGCAAAAGCAAAAATCAAATTCATCCGTTGATTTTGATAAAAAGTCTAGCCAAAGAATAAAAAGCCAAACTAAAAATATTTCGGTTGAATCCGAGGTTTCTAATCATACAGTAAATATACAAAATCCAAATCCTTTATCTGCGGAAGAAGATACGGAAAAGGAAAGCGACATAATGCAAGAAATGCTTCAGGATAAAGATATTTTATCCAAATTTATTTTAGGCGAAATAATTATGACGCCAAAAGCCAAAAGAAAAAATATAAGAAGATAAAAGATAAGCGGTTTGGGGAAATTCCAAACCGCTTTTTTTATTCCTCATTTTGAGATAATAATCTTT
>DATCJR010000204.1 GCA_036562685.1 Clostridia bacterium
AGGCGTCAAAATGCAGGAAACGGCATTTCGGGGTATATACCAAAGATGAAAGCGGCTTTATGCCGCTTTTTTTATTACATAATTATCGGCTCTTTGTCAAGAGTTGGGGTAAAATGATTTTTATAACCGGAGGGATATATTTTCTCCGGTTATTTTTATGATAAGGCTAACATAATTCTGTTTCTGAAGCTCACAAAATTTCTATATCCATATGCTGTTCTTTTAATTACTTTTATTGAATTGTTTATTCCCTCTGTAAAACCATTTGTATAAGGACAATCAAATGAATTTAGTATGTATTTTGACCAGTTACCCAGCATAGTTAGTACAGGCTTAAATTCCTTCAAATCACTGGCCTGTGCTGCTAAAATAAAGAATTTAAGTCGCTTTACTGCTTCGTCTCTGTCTTTTGATGCAAGAAATTCATAAAACTTTTCTTTTAAGTGATATGCAACGGCAAGCTCATTTGACTGCGTAAGCATTATTTCTAGTGCCTGTTTAGATTCTTCGTTAAGCTTATTATAATGTGACAGGAGAATTCTTCTACTTCGCTTAAAATACTTCCGTTTGCTAGGATGCATGGACTTTTGAATCCGCTTTCTCACATTTTCAAGAGCCCATGTGACATATCTTACATAATGGAACCGATCTATGACAATCTTGGCATTCGGGAAAAATGTTTCTGCAAGTTCTCTATAAGATTGATTCATGTCCATAATAAAATATTTTACATCCTTGCGGTTTGAAAAGGTTTTAAAATATGTAATTAAGGATGCCTGAGATCTGCTTGGCAGGATATCAAATACTTTATGCTTTACCGGGTCAGTAAGTATTCCTTGATATTTCTGACCGCCAGCGTTGCCTCGAAATTCATCCATAGAAAGAACTTGTGGAAGGCGATTGGGCTTACTGAAGCTGATATCTTTCATTCTTCTAAAAATGAATGATGGTGAAACGCCATTATGTTTTGCGACAGACTGCACACTTATTTTATCTGCGAGAAAATTTATGCAATACCATGCAAGGCGTGTGGTTGTGCGGCAATGTTTTGGAACAAGAGAAAAGGGTTCATAAAAATGCTTGTTGCAGCAATCACAATGATATCTGCGCTTTCTATATGCAAGGGTTGTATGATTACCCAGGATAGGGATGTCTTTAATATAGGAGACACGATAATCATGAATCTTGTTTGTTGGTGAAGAGCAAAACGGGCATGTGACGGTTTTTCTCATTAAAGAGAAATGGATCACAGTTTTATCATTGGAACATTCAATATTTTCTATAATAGCATCTTCCAAACCGATAAGTTTTGATGTAAAATCATTTGTAGGCATAGGTAACATCCTTTCTTATAAAGTTTGTGGTGAACTTATTATACAGAAAAATGTTAACCTATGCCTATTATTTTTTTATCTTACCCCAATATAAAGTTTAGAACCATAGTTAATAAGGTACCGTCAGGCAACCTTTAATTATGTAGTAGATGACAGTGCAATTGGCGTATATATTAAAACGCAATAATTTACAAATATGGACAGAACTAAATAGGAATCAAAAAAGTTGTAATATGTAATTTGAACATATAAAGTAAATTGTAAAATATTTAGTTGTGCAAAAGATATAACTATAAAAGTTTACAATAAATAATTAACCTGCAAAATTAACGAAAATAAATTCCATTACTGACAATTTTGACGGTCTTTTGGTAAGATATAAAG
>DATCJR010000205.1 GCA_036562685.1 Clostridia bacterium
TAATAGAGGAGGATTAAAGAAAAGTGTATATGAAATACTTGAATCAGAAGCTAATATATTCGCTTCAGAAATTCTTAGCCCTTATCAAGTGCTAATATGCCTTAATTGGACAAATTATAAATCGATTCAAATACACTGTGGTTTATCAACGGCCGCGGCTAAAACAAGAGCATCCCAAATATTCGATTTAATGTTAAATAATGTTTATATTGATGAAAACTGTGTTTTATATCAAAATTTCTATGAATTTATTCATACGAAACATTGTCCGCAATGTGGTTATTTTTTTGTTTCAAAAAATGCAAAATACTGTCCAATATGCGGAAATAAAAAATTAATTTGGGGTGAAGGATGTATGAAATATAAAGGGATAGCAACAGATGAAAATGGTATGGCTTTAATATGCCCAAAGTGTGGAAACGAAGAAGTAAACAAGGGAGATAAATATTGTAAAATCTGTGGAGCCTATTTAATTCAAATGTGTACAAATGAAAGTTGCAAATATAAGCCTGCTAATAATGCACGGTATTGTCCTAAGTGCGGTAGTATAACAACATTTTTTGAACAAGATTTTTTAATACCTTGGGAAAAAGAGAAAAAAGAATTAGAAGCCCAAAATAAAAAATTGAGGAACAAAATTGAAGATGCTGATGTAGACCTCGATTTTAATTTTGAAGAAATAGATTCTAAAGAACCAGTACCATTTTAATATTTGGGGGTTATGATATGAGAGGTCACATCACTAAGAAAAATAATAAATGGTATTTTGTCGTCGACGTAGGCAAAGTAAATGGAAAAAGAAAACAAAAATGGTCAAAAGGATTCGATAAGAAAAAACAGGCTGAAGAAGCTCTGGCAGAGTTTTTACAACAACTCAATTCAGGTCAATATATAGACGTTAAAGATAGTACAGTTTCCGATTTCTTAAATAAGTGGCTTCATGATTATGTTGAAATAAAATTAGCTCCCCGAACCCAAATCAGGTACAAAGAAATCATAAATAATTATATCATTCCTGAATTTGGCCATATGAAATTAAGAGATTTAAGACCTATCCATATACAAGATTATTATTCTAAACTTATCAAGAAACTTTCACCCTCTACAGTTCTTTATCACCATAGAGTGATCCACAAGGCACTGGAGCAAGCAGTAAAATGGCAGTATTTAGCCCATAACCCTGCCGATAATGTGGAACCCCCTACCCCTGATAAAAACGAATTTAAGGTATTATCTGCTGAACAATTAGACAAGCTCTTACATTATTTAAAACAACAAAATCACGTTTTATATATCCCCGTCTTTCTGGCTATAATGACAGGAATGCGTCGCGGCGAGATATGCGGCCTTCAATGGCAGGATGTAAATTTTGATAATGGGACCATACAAGTAAAAAGGCAACTACAGCGGATTAATGGCGAACTAGTTTTGAGAGAAACAAAAACAGCCGGCAGCCGCCGGCCCATCTCATTGGATGATTTTTCAGTTGCCGTTTTAAAAGAACATAGGAAAAAACAAAAAGAGAATAGAATCTTTTTCGGTTCAGAATATCACATAGAAAACCTTAATTTTGTCTGCACATGGCCTGATGGAAGGCTTATAGATCCAGACTATATTTCTCACGCTTTCCCGAAAGTTTTAAAAGAATTAGATCTACCTCAGGTTCGATTTCATGATTTAAGGCATACCAGCGCTACCATGCTTTTAGAAGCTGGTATACATCCTAAAATAGTAAGTGAACGATTAGGTCATACTGATATCAGAATCACATTGAATACCTATTCTCATGCACTCCCAGATATGCAGAAAGAAGCCGCAGAAAAACTAGCAAAAAAACTATTTTCAAAGTCGCGTTAGAAGAATGTTAGAAGAATAGCTTCTCACCGCACTTATGTTAGAAATTCAAAAACCCCGCAAAGCCTTGCGGGGCTTAATTTTCATTCTGGAGCTGACGGTGGGATTCGAACCCACGACCTGCGCATTACGAGTGCGCTGCTCTACCACTGAGCTACATCAGCCCACGTGATATATTTTACCCTCTTTATAACATCTAGTCAATAATTTTATTTTGAAACCCAAAATCACAATATCTAGTTGGCCTGAAGCATCGAAATGTGTCGCATTAAAAAAATTTAACAACTTAATTAACTTTTTTCGCAGTATAATAATATTATTATAATACTAAACACTTTGGATATTTGATGAGGAGGTGAATTTATTAGCCGGCAAGTTTAAATTCATCGAAACAAAAAAGTAGTAAAGACTCACGGTAATATGTCAATACCCTAAAACTGGAAAATAAAATTATCAGGGCAAAAAAAGACAATAATATCCCTCGCCAATTAGTATGGGAAAAATTGGCACAGAAGAGGTCAAATAAGTTTTAAAAACAAAAT
>DATCJR010000206.1 GCA_036562685.1 Clostridia bacterium
GTGATAATGAAGCCAGCAAAATTTATGTCAGGAATAAAATAAAAGCATGCAATGAAACAGGGATAAAGTCCTATGCTTATTATTTGCAAGAAACAACTGAAGAAAACGAAATCCTGCAATTAATAGAAGCACTCAATAATGATTCTAATATTCATGGAATTTTAGTACAGCTTCCTTTGCCCTCACATATTAACGAAAAAAAGATAATTGCTGCAATCAATCCTGAAAAGGATGTTGACGGTTTTTGTGCGGTTAATTTGGGAAAATTGTTTATGGGCGAAAAAGATGTACTTGCTCCATGCACCCCTTCTGGAATAATAGAAATCTTAAAAAGAAGTAATATAGAAATTTGCGGTAAAAAAGCTGTGATTGTAGGCAGAAGCAATATTGTAGGAAAACCTACGGCTTTATTGATGCTAAGAGAAAACGCAACCGTGACAATAGCTCACAGTAAGACTCAAGATCTAGGTGAAATAACATCAACTGCAGATATTTTGATTGTTGCTGCAGGTAAGCAGGAACTCATATCTCCTTCAATGGTAAAAAAAGGAGCTGTAGTAATTGATGTCGGAATTCATAGAACTGATGATGGTCTAAAAGGCGATGTACAGTTTGATGGAGTATCCAAAGTCGTTAAGGCAATAACTCCTGTTCCTGGCGGTGTAGGACCAATGACTATTGCTATGCTTTTAAAGAATACTTTAATTGCCGCCAAGAAGCTTATAAAAGCATGAGAACATATTCTGTTTTTCAATTAAGTTCATATATAAAAAATGTGATTGACAGCGAAGAGCTATTAAAAAATATCACAATTTGCGGAGAAATCACTAATTTTAAAATAACCGGTAGAAACGCTTATTTTACTCTTAAAGACGATCAAGCTCAAATTTCTTGTGTATTTTTTGAATATACCTCTGATTATTTTATTAAAGAGGGAGATAAAGTTAATTGCAAAGGTTCTCCTTCATATTATGTCAAAGGCGGAAAACTAAATTTTATTGCATCGTCTATTGAGCCATGCGGAGAAGGAGAAGAGTATTTAAAACTACTTCAACTAAAGAACAAGCTTCAAAGTGAAGGCTTATTTGATAGAAAAATTCCCATGCCAAGATCAATTAAGAAAATAGGAGTTGTAACAAGTGCTGACGGTGCTGCAATATATGATATTATCAGTGTGGTAAGAAGGCGCGATAAAAGCGTAAATATTGCCTTATATCCTGTTAAAGTACAAGGAATAGGTGCCGAAATTGAAATATCTCAAGCAATAAAAGAGCTTGATGAATATCCTGAAGTTGATTGTATTTTGGTTACAAGAGGCGGAGGATCTTTTGAGGACTTATCTGCGTTTAATACGGAAGAAGTTGCACGAAGTGTTGCCGAATGTAAAAAGTTTATCGTTTCAGCTGTAGGGCATGAAATAGACTATACATTGTGTGACTTTGCAGCAGACTTGAGAATGCCTACTCCAAGTGCAGCTGCTGAAATCTTGACCAAAAATGTTCAGGAAATAGTATATGATCTAAAAAACGATGTCAAATATTTGAATAAATATATCAATGAATTATTTGATTATAATACATCAGAATTGAAATATTCAATATATAATTTGAGTTCGGCGATTCAAAATAAACTTTATTTGGGCAGAGATAAGATTTTGTCTAAAGCCAACAAGTTACAAAATATATCATTTTTTAACGACAAATATAATGAACTCAATCAAAATATTTTAAGGTTAAAAGCTAATGATCCAAAAAAGATATTATCTTTAGGCTATGCCAAGGTTTACAAAGATAATAAAAGCATTAATTCAATACAAGATATAAATAAAGGCGACAATATTAATTTGTTTTTTGCTGACGGCAAGACGACAGCAAATATTTCAGATACACCGCAAAAATATAAAACTGATGAGGCAACATTATGAAATTTGAAGAAGCAATTGATCAATTAAATGAAATAATAGATAAGCTTGAAAACAAAAATACCCAATTAGATGAAGGCATTGAACTTTATCAAAAAGGTTTGGAATTAACAAGATTTTGTCTTAATTCCTTGGAAGAAGCAAAAGGTAAAATCACTTTAATAAAAAAAGAGTTTACTCAGCTTATCGAAAAGCCTTTTGGAGAAGAGAATTAATGGTTGTTTTTTGGGACGGATTTGAAAAAGATCTTAGAGATTTTGAAAAATATCTCAAGCAATATTTTGATGAGCATTTTGAAGATGGAGAATTTAAAAAAGTAGTTGGTTACAGCCTTATAGATATTGGCGGTAAGCGAGTTCGTCCTTTATTATTGATAAAAACGGCTTTATCAGCAGGTGCGAACTGCCAAAGTATTTATAATCTAGCTGTTGCTTTAGAATGCATTCACACTTATTCTCTTATTCATGATGATTTGCCTAGCATGGATAATGATACTTATAGACGAGGTTTTTTGAGTGTTCACGCAAAATACGGCGAGGCACTTGCAGTATTAAGCGGTGATGCATTGCTCAATTTCGCTTATGAAGTGCTTTTTGATGCCGCATTAGATAATCAATCAAGAAAAGCAGCCAAAATAATAGCAGATTTTGCAGGGCATAAGGGTATGATAAAAGGTCAAGTTCTTGATTTGAGCTTGGTAAAATCTCAATATCAGGATGAAAAAGAATATATCTTTCAAGTGCATCTTAATAAAACAGCAGCTTTAATTAGGGCGGCTGTTAATGCTGGCGCAATAATAGCTAATGTTGATGAAAAAGAACTGTCAAAACTAGATGAATTTGCATGCAACATGGGGATGTGTTTTCAGGTGTATGACGATATAAGCGATTATCAGACAGATCAAAATAAATATACCTATCCTAAGGTTTTTGGACTTGAAAATTCATTAAAAGAAGCTCAAAAATACAAGGAAAAATCAAAAAAAGCATTAGATGGATTAGAAAACAAATACCCGCATTTATTACAGATGATATCCAAATTTGGTCCTGAGATGTTTTAATTTGATTTTTCTATATAATGTTAATATAATGTAAAAAGGCATTTATTGAATTTATGCCATTTATATGATATAATTATTATAGGTTTTAGAGGTGCAGTATCCTAGTCAGGAACTGTCAATCGAAGACGAGGTTAAAATTTCGTCAGCGGCATATCGATGAAGCTTCTTGTGATGGCTTTTGTTGCCCAAACAGGGGCTGTTGCTGGAAGAAGGGATAATGGGCAATCCATAACGGCATATGGAAACTGACCCAATATTCCGTTGAGGTCACATTAGGTTGTAAAATTTAGTTTTACTACTTTTTGTGAATTAAACCTGCTATGCGGTAGAAATGCTGTGTACAGTGTAGCCTGCCTTGAGTGTTGCGGGCGGATTAAGGAACTACGTTTGGTATAAGCTGGCCAACTTTATCAAGCGATCGCCTTATGAAACTTGTGATGCAAAAGAGGATAAGATTGATAGGGAATGTTGAAGGAAAGCTTCTAGGCTGTTATTCTTAGACATATTAGGGATTATAGTGTGAACTAATAGGCGATTCAGTTTTCCGATTGGCAACAACGGAATATGCGGTTTAAAAGTAAACTGCCTCTTCGGCAACGGGAGGTACTGCATAGGGAAATCCTACTGAACCTTATGTCGCAAGGTTTACTTAATATGTTACCTCTATAAGCTATTTTTATTGGACGGCGAAGTATATGAGAATGTTTATTTTAATATTTTCATATAATTCGCCGTCCAAATAGTAATACTAATCAAGAAGGATTTTTTTGCTGTGGAAGAAGGCGATAGCGATAATTCTAATAATACTAATAACCATTTAGAACAAGAACATCAGGATCAAAAAGATCAAAATCAAAAAAAGAAAAAAGAAAAACCGAAATCAAGTTCTAAATTATGGCCGTTAAAGGCATTTTTTATAACAATCTTTCTTTCGGTTTTATTTAATATAATATCGTCTGCAATTATGACTGATACTAAAATTACGATAATTATTATTGTAATAGTAGTGCTCATAGTAGTAGGCGTTATATTTGATATGGTAGGCATGGCGGTAGCATCGTGTGAGCCAAAACCGTTTTACTCGATGGCAGCTAGAAAGGTAAAAGGTGCAAAAGTCTGCCTAAAACTTATTAAAAACAGCGATATTGTAGGGAGTATTTGTTCGGATATTATAGGTGATATCTGCAACATTATTAGTGGTGCTGCATCTGCAACTTTGATTTTAGTTGTTACAGCTAATTCTAATAATTTTTTATCTAGTGTGATCTCTATAGCGATAACGGCTGTTTTAGCGGCAGTAACAGTAGGTTTTAAAGCTGTTTTTAAAAAGATTGCAGTTTCTAAGAGTGTAGAAATAGTAACGGGCGTAGGAAAAATTTTGTCGATTTTCTCACGCAATAAGTAATGCTGGTGAAATACTTATGCCAATTTTGGATAGAATAAATGGGCCTCAAGATATAAAATCACTTGATATATATGAATTAAAACTATTAAGCGAAGAAATACGAAAATGTTTGATTGACACTATTACCGTTACAGGTGGACATCTTGCATCTAATCTTGGCGTAGTGGAATTAACTCTTGCTTTATATTATGTTTTCAACCCTCCCTATGATAAATTTATTTGGGATGTAGGGCATCAGGCATATATTCATAAAATCTTGTCAGGACGAAAAGACCGACTAAACACGATTCGTTCGTATCAGGGACTTAGCGGTTTTCCTAATCGTGATGAAAGCGAATATGATATTTTTAATACAGGTCATGCCAGCACATCTATTTCTGCAGGGCTTGGAATTGCGCGCGGACGAGATATCAAACATGAAAATTATAATGTCATTTCAATAATTGGCGATGGTGCAATGACAGGAGGAATGGCTTTTGAAGCACTTAATGATTTGGGCGCTTCAAAAACAAAAATGATTATTATTCTTAACGATAATAATATGTCGATATCGCCAAATGTAGGTGGTCTTAATAAGTATTTGTCACGAGTTCGTCTTAGCAAAAATTATGCTTCTTTAAAATTAAAAACTCTTAAAATAATAAATCAACTGCCGATAGTGGGCAAGCCGTTAGGAAGGATGTTAAACAGAGCAAGGGATAATTTGAAATTTGCTTTAATTAACGGCAAAATGTTTGAGCAATTTGGTTTAAAATATATAGGACCGATTGATGGTCATGATTTGGAAAGCATAATTGAATTTTTAAATCATTCAAAAGAAATAGACGAACCTGTATTATTACATATTATCACTCAAAAAGGCAAGGGCTTGCCGTGTGCAGAAAAAAATCCAGTCGAATACCATGGTTTGAGTTCGGCGCATAACTTAAGCAATGGTCATTCATTTTCAAAAGCTTTTGGCAAGACGCTCAGCAGACTGGCTTCTCAAAATCAATCTATAACTGCTATTACTGCAGCAATGGCAGAAGGAACAGGACTTGAAATTTTTCAAAAAAATCATCCTGATAGATTTTTTGATGTTGCAATTTGTGAAGAGCATGCTGTAACGATGGCTGCAGGACTTGCTGCTTCAGGGTTGAAACCTTATGTAGCTATTTATTCAACATTTTTACAGCGTAGCTTTGACCAGATTTTACATGACGTGTGTCTTATGAAACTGCCGGTTACATTTTGTTTGGATCGTGCAGGAATAGTAGGAGCAGACGGTGTTACTCATCAAGGCATATACGACCTTTCATATTTATCCATAATGCCTGATATGACTATTACTTCACCCAAAGATATAAAAGAATTAGAAATGATTCTTGAATGGTCGGTGGATTTTAAAGCGCCTTTGGCTATTAGATATCCCAAAGATAGCGTGATAAATATCGATATTCATACTCCAATAGAATACGGAAAATGGGAATATATTCAATCATCAAAGTCCAATATTTTTGTAATTGCCACTGGCGGACAGATGCTAAAGCTAAGCCTAGAAATTGCAAAAGAACTTGAAAATAAAAATATAAATTTAAATATTATTAATGCACGTTTTATAAAACCGCTTGACTATGCTTTTTTGGATAATTTATCAGATGAATCTTATATAATTACAATGGAAGATAATATTTTGCAAGGCGGATTGGGTGCAAGTATAGCAAATTATCTTGTTGAAAAAAATAAAAAATTCAAAATTAAGCATTATGCTATGCCTAAAAAGGTTGCAATATTAGGTACGATAGAAGAAGTTTATAAGGCACTTGGTTTTACAGCTGAAAAGATTTCTAAAGAATTATTAGACTTTATAGGTTAATTATTAAAAAGGCTATACATTTTTGTATAGCCTTTTAATATTTTATTTTTATATCTGTGTTATATCTATAATAGACAGATCAGGTTCGCGTTTATTGATTTTTAGTGCATAGATAAGTGCATTTACGGTGTCTAGACAGGTAAGACATGAAATTGATAATTCGACACAACGGCGTCTTATTTTGAGTCCATCGCTTTCGTTTTTACGATTGCGATGAGGAGTGTTGACCAAAAGACTTATTTTTCCTGTTCCTAATAGAGTGAATATATCAAAAGGTCCTTCGCCAATTTTATCAACCGTTATAGTAGGAATGCCGTTTTCATTTAATTTCTTAGAAGTACCTTTGGTTGCATAGAGAATAAAGCCTAGTTTTCTTAATTCTTCAGCTATAGGAACTATTTCTTCCTTGTCTTCATTATTAACAGTTAATAATACACCGCCGCCATTTGGTGCTTTTATTCCTGAAGCCAATAGACCTTTGTATAGAGCTTGACCAAAATGTTTATCAATTCCCAAAACCTCACCAGTAGATTTCATTTCTGGTCCTAAGCTAACTTCTACTCCTCTTAACTTATCAAAAGAGAATACAGGTACTTTTACCGCACAATAAGCGCTTTCGGGATAAAGTCCTGTTCCATAACCCAAGTCTTTGAGTTTCTTGCCGATTGAACAAGCTGTAGCAAGATCAACAGCAGGGACATTGGTTACTTTTGATATATAAGGAATTGTTCTTGAAGAACGGGGGTTAACTTCAATTACATACAATTCATTATCATAATAAACAAATTGAATGTTTACAAGACCTACTACCTTTAGCGCCATTGACAATTTGTAAGTATAGTCAACAATTTTTTGCTTTATTTTGGCAGGAATAGTCTGTGTAGGATATACCGAAATACTATCTCCGCTATGAACACCTGCGCGTTCAAGATGTTCCATAATACCAGGTATTAGTATATCTTCGCCGTCACAAATTGCATCCACTTCCAATTCTCTGCCCATTAAATACTTGTCTATCAAAACCGGATGTTCTTGTTTTACGGTATTGATAATCTGCATGTATTCTTTTACATCGCTTTCGTTATAGCATATCTGCATTCCTTGTCCGCCTAATACATAGCTGGGTCTTACCAATACAGGGTAGCCCAAAGAATTAGCGGCAGCAACAGCTTTTGCCTTACTAAACACAGCCAAACCCTTAGGACGGGGGATGTTGCAAGATTCCAATATTTCATCAAATTTTTCTCTGTCTTCGGCTGCATCAATACTTTGTGCGCTTGTTCCCATAATCGGAACACCTAATTCAACCAAAGTTTGAGTTAGTTTTATAGCTGTTTGACCGCCGAATTGAACCATAGCAGCATAAGGCTTTTCATTTTCTACGATTGCTTCAATATCTTCAGGTGTAAGAGGTTCAAAATATAGCTTATCTGAAGTATCAAAGTCTGTTGAAACAGTTTCAGGGTTGCTATTAGCGATAATTGTTTCAAAGCCAGCTTCTTTCAATGCCCAAACACAATGTACAGAACAATAGTCAAATTCAATACCTTGACCAATTCTTATAGGACCAGAACCCAAAACCAAAACCTTTTTCTTTTTGGAAGGGATTGATTCGTTTTCAGTATCGTATGTTGAATAATAATAAGGGGTTTTTGCATCGAATTCCGCAGCGCAAGTATCAACCAGCTTGAATGCGGGATTGATGTTATATTGTTTGCGAAGTTTGGTGATATCTTCTTTTTTCGCATTAACAAATTCAGCTATAAGTTTATCTGTAAAGCCATATTGTTTTGAACGTTTAAGTGTATCGCAATCTAATTGATCAAGTGTCAGACCTTTTAATTTGTTTTCCCAAATGATGAGATTATTTATTTTATTTAAGAAGAACTTATCGATTTTGGTTATGTTATAAATCTCATCAATACTTATATTTCTTCTAAGAGCTTCTGCGACTACATAAATTCTTTCATCAGTAACTTCATGCAGTTTTTGATGTATCTCTTCATCAGTGCATTTGATTAATTTGGGCAACTGTAAATGATACAATCTTAACTCCAAAGAACGTACAGCTTTCATTAGCGCACTTTCAAATGTTGAGCTTATTGCCATTACTTCGCCAGTAGCTTTCATTTGGGTACCCAAAGTACGATTAGCATGAATAAATTTATCAAACGGCCATTTAGGAATTTTTACTACGCAGTAGTCCAAAACAGGTTCAAAGCAAGCATAAGTTGAATGTGTAACTGCATTTTTAATTTCATCAAGGCCATAACCAATAGCTATCTTTGATGCAACTTTTGCAATAGGGTATCCTGTTGCTTTGGATGCTAGAGCAGAAGAACGTGAAACTCTAGGGTTTACTTCAATAACAGCATATTCAAAACTGGTAGGATGAAGTGCAAATTGAACGTTGCATCCGCCTTCGATTCCCAATGCAGTAATAATCTTCAATGCAGCTGTTCTTAACATCTGTACTTCTTTGTCGGACAAAGTTTGGCAAGGTGCTACTACTATGCTGTCACCTGTATGAACGCCGACGGGGTCTATGTTTTCCATATTACATATAGTAACAACATTACCCTTTGCGTCACGCATTACTTCGTATTCTATTTCTTTCCAGCCTGTAATATCTTTTTCAATTAGTACTTGATGAACACGAGAAAGTCTTAGACCGTTGGCTGCAATTTCAGCTAGTTCCTGTCTGTTTATAGCTTTTCCGCCGCCTGTACCGCCAAGTGTATAAGCTGGTCTTACGATTACAGGATAGCCTATTGTCTCTGCAAATTCCAAGGCGTCATCAACATCAGTTACTACCTTGCTTGCAATACAAGGCTCTCCAATTTTGAGCATTGTATTTTTAAACTCTTGTCTATCTTCGGCCATTTTTATGGCTGATACATTGGTGCCCAAGAGCTTAACATTTTCTTGAGCCCAAAATCCTTGATCTGCCAATTCCATAGCAAGATTAAGACCTGTTTGACCGCCCAAAGAGGGGAGCACACTGTCAGGTCTTTCTTTTCTTACTATTTGCTTTACAAAGTCAGCAGTCAAAGGTTCGATATATACTTTGTCAGCGATATGTTTATCGGTCATTATGGTTGCAGGATTGGAGTTGATTAGAACGACCTCAAGGCCTTCTTCTTTTAAGGCGCGGCATGCTTGCGTTCCTGCATAGTCAAATTCGGCAGCTTGCCCAATTATGATAGGTCCTGAACCAATTACGAGTACTTTTTTTATTGATGGATTTTTTGGCATATATTACCTTCCTTTTTTTGTTTGGGCGTAATAAACCTTTAATGCCAAAAGGGCAAAAAAAATTATATTAAGCCTAAAAAAAGGGTAATCATTTAATGATTACCACTTATTAAATCTGAACTTTATTATTGCATCCAAGCACGGAAATTATTTTATGTTTTACCAACTGTTTTATTGCTTCACGTGCGGGTGATAGATATTGACGAGGATCAAAATGTGAAGGGTTGTCATTGAAGTGCTTTCTAATAGCAGCTGTAAAAGCCATTCTCAAATCGCTGTCAATATTAATCTTGCAAACTGCCATGCTAGCAGCTTTTCTTAACATTTCTTCAGGTATTCCTCTTGCACCTTCCATGGATCCGCCGTTCTTTTGAATAATATCTACATATTCAGGTAAAACTGAGCTAGCACCATGTAAAACGATAGGGAATTCAGGCAATCTTCTGGAAACTTCTTCCAAAATATCAAATCTAAGTTTAGGTTCACCCTTAAACTTAAATGCGCCATGGCTTGTACCTATAGCAATTGCCAAAGAGTCAACACCTGTACGAGTTACAAATTCTTCAACTTGAGAAGGATCAGTATAAGCTGAATCTTTTTCACTTACGTTGATATCATCTTCAATACCTGCAAGTCTTCCAAGTTCTGCTTCAACAGTAACATTTCTTGCATGAGCGTATTCAACTACTTTTTTAGTTACCTTTATGTTTTCTTCAAAAGAATGATGAGAAGCATCAATCATAACAGATGTAAATCCATCATTGATTGCAGAAACACACAACTCATAGCTGTCACCATGGTCAAGATGAAGAGCAATGGGCAAACCGCTTTCTTTTACAGCGCAGTCAACCAAAGCCTTAAGATAAAGAGGATTAGCATATTTTCTTGCGCCACTTGAAACTTGTAAAATAAGGGGGGCTTTTTCTTCCATTGCAGCAGCAACAACACCTTGAATTATTTCCATGTTGTTAACATTAAAAGCACCTACGGCGTATCCGCCCTTGTAGGCATTTAATAACATTTCCTTAGTATTTACTAATGGCATTTATAACTCCCAGTAATTTATTTCGTTGACAATTATACACCAATAACTCTTTTTTGACTAGCATTTTTAATATACGCTAATTATTTTGTTTATATTTTATCCTAAAAAAATATTTCAAAATTTTAGTAAAATATTTTACTTTAAAATTAATTTACTTTAATAATTAGTAGTTATATAATATCTCAAAATCTAACTATTTTTATAACTTAAAGTTTGGTTTACGAAAAATCATGAAAAAATATGAAATTGATATGTGCAACGGCAGTATTTTTCCTAAAATACTGGCGTTTTCTTTACCATTGATGCTGACAGGCATTTTGCAACTCTTATTTAATGCTGCCGATATAATTGTTATCGGAAAATTTGCAGGGGAAGATTCTTTGGCAGCGATAGGCTCTACTACCACCATTGTAAACTTTTTTGTTAATATTTTTATGGGATTATCTGTTGGAACTAATGTCGTGGTTTCAACAGCTTTTGGAGCTAAAGATTATAAAAAAATTCATAAAACAGTGCAGACTTCAATTATTATAAGCCTTATATTGGGCATTACAGTAGGGATTCTGGGCTTTATTTTTTCTACTCCAATTTTGCATTTATTAAAAACTCCAAACAATATTATAAAAAAAGCATCAACTTATTTAAAGATTTATTTTTTGGGGTTGCCCGCTCTAATGGTCTATAACTATACAGCATCTATTTTGCGTGCGTTTGGAGATACCAAAAGGCCGTTATACTACTTGTTTTTAGGCGGTTTAATTAACGTAGCTTTAAATCTATTTCTTACAATCAATCTAAAAATGGATGTTGCAGGTGTAGCAATAGCTACCGTTGTTTCAGAAACGTTTTCTATGATTTTAATTCTTATTTGTATCATGAGAACAAACGAATGCTACAAATATGATATAAAAGAATTTAAAATTTATATAAAAGAACTCTTTGATATGATAAGAATAGGGCTTCCGGCCGCTGTTAACAGCTCATTGTTTTCTATTTCTAATATGATAATTCAATCAGGAGTTAACTCTTTTGGTTCGGTTGTTGTTGCTGGAAACTCAGTTTCTGGAAGTGTTGAAGGATTTGTTTATACATCAATGGATTCGGTTTCTCAGGCGACAATGTCTTTTACCGGTCAAAATTATGGTGCAAAAAAATATGACCGTCTTAACAAAATTTTGTATGATTCAATTATAGCTGTTACTGTAATAGGATTATTAATGGGCTTTGTTTGTCTTGGATTTAGTGATTATTTGTTTAGAATATATACTGATTCTCCTGCTGTAATGGAAGCAGCCAGGGTACGTGCATGGGTGATAATGCCTACATATTTTATGTGCGGAATAATGAACGTATTTATTGGAGCAATAAGGGGACACGGCTATACAATCATTCCTACGTTGATATCTGCTGTGGGAATATTGGTTACACGCGCAGTTTGGATCTTTACAGCATTTAGAAAATTTCATTTAATAAAAATTCTATATATATCTTGGCCGATATCTTATATTATTGTAATAATTGCATTTACAATAAACTATATTATAGTTCACAATATTGTAATAAGAAAAAGTAAAACGCAAAATATTACAGAATTATCCAATATACAAAGTAATTCTACTAATAAAAAGATTGACAAAGTGATTTTGGATAATGTTAATTTGTTTGGCAAATAATAGCAATTAGTGTATAATGTTAATGAATTCACGAACGGAGATGAAAATATGACTGATCCTAGATTATCAAAATTAGCATATAATTTGGTCAATTATTCTTGCAAATTACAAAAAGGCGAGAAGATATTCATCGAAGCATATGATCTTGATTATATGCTTGTTAACGAAATTATCAAAGAAGTTTACAAAGTAGGTGGTTTTCCTTTTGTAAGCTTGTATGATACAAGAGTTAGACGCGAACTTCTCTTAGGTACAAGCAAAGAACATATGATTTTGAATGCAAAATATGCTAGCAATCTTATGTCCGATATGGATGCGTATATTGGAATAAGAGGTGCCAACAATACCTTTGAATTATCCGATGTTCCCCCTGAAAAAATGGGCATAGAATCAACTTATTATGCTTTCCCTGTACATCATGAAATCAGAGTTGCCAAGACAAAATGGGTTATTTTGAGATATCCTAATCCTTCAATGGCACAAGCATCTTCTATGAGTACAGATGAATTTGAAGATTTGTATTTCAAAGTATGCAACTTAGATTATTCAAAAATGGATAGAGCTATGGATAATCTAAAGGCATATATGGAAAAAACTGATACTGTTAGATTAGTTACACCTACTACTGATATTTCTTTCTCAATAAAGGGAATTCCTGCTATAAAATGCTCAGGAGATCGTAATATTCCTGACGGTGAAATTTATACTGCACCTATAAAAGACAGTGTAAACGGTGTAATTCAATATAACGCACCTTCAATGCATCAGGGATTGAAGCATGAAAATGTAAGATTTGTTGTTAAAAATGGTAAGATAGTAGAAGCTACTTCAAACCATACTGAAGCTCTTAATAAAGTATTGGATACTGATGAAGGCGCAAGATATTTTGGTGAATTTTCATTTGGTATCAATCCTTATATCACAAAGCCTATGGGAGACATTTTGTTTGACGAAAAGATTTCCGGCTCAATTCACTTTACTCCTGGTGCTGCTTATGACGAAGCTTTTAATGGCAACAAATCAGCTGTACATTGGGATTTGGTGCTGATTATGACACCTGAATATGGTGGCGGCGAGATTTATATGGATGGAAAGCTTGTAAGAAAAGACGGAAGATTCGTTATAAAAGAATTGGAATGTCTCAATCCTGAAAATTTGAAATAAAAATTTTTATTAAAATTAAAATATATTCGGAGGTTTTAACTTATGTCAAAAAATGTTGCAAAAGTCGGTATTAACGGCTTCGGCAGAATAGGCAGACTTGTTTTGCGTGCATCACTTAACAATCCTGATGTTCAAGTAGTTGCAGTAAATGACCCTTTCCTTGATTTGGAATATGCTGCTTATATGTTCAAATATGATACCATTCATGGAAGATTTAATGGCAGTGTAGAAGTTAAAGGTGATAAACTTGTTATTAATGGAAATGAAGTTGCTTTCTTCGCTGAAAAAGATCCCGCAAATATAAAGTGGGCTGAAGTTGGCGCAGAATATATTGCTGAATCAACAGGCGTATTTACAACAATTGAAACAGCAAGTGCACACTTAAAAGCTGGGGCAAAGAAGGTTGTTATTACTGCTCCTTCTAAAGATGCTCCTATGTTTGTTATGGGCGTTAACAACGACACATATACAAAGGATCTTACAATTATCAGCAATGCAAGCTGCACAACAAACTGCTTGGCTCCTTTGGCAAAGGTTATAAATGATAAATTTGGACTTGAACAAGGACTTATGACTACTGTTCACTCAACAACAGCTACTCAAAAGACTGTTGACGGACCTTCTAAGAAGGACTGGAGAGGTGGCAGAGCTGCTGCCGGCAACATAATTCCTTCATCTACTGGTGCTGCTAAGGCAGTAGGCAAGGTAATTCCTAGCCTTAATGGTAAGTTAACTGGTATGTCATTCAGAGTGCCTACTTTGGATGTATCAGTAGTTGACCTTACTTGCACTTTGAAGACTGCTACAACTTATGAAGAAATCTGCAAAGTTATAAAAGAAGCTTGCGAAACTACAATGAAAGGCATTATGGCTTATACTGAAGACGATGTTGTATCTTCTGATTTTATCGGAGATCCTCATACATCAATCTTTGATGCAAAAGCAGGCATTATGCTTAATGACAAATTCGTTAAGCTCGTAGCTTGGTATGATAATGAGTGGGGTTATTCAAACAAAGTCGTTGACTTGATTGCTTATGCTGCTTCAGTTGACGCAAAATAATTAAACTCATAAATTACATTGATAATAAAAGTGTCGCTTATGCGGCACTTTTTTTGTTTTTAAGTAAAAATTGTCAATCTTTAAAATATTGACTTATTTTTATATATAAAATATAATAATGCAAAGTATTATGAAAAATTATATAAAATTAGGTGTTGAAAAACTAAATGAATCAAAGAATGTAGGAAAAAAAGATGCCGAAAATTCGGTTAATTTTTTTGTTAAACAAGATTATAAAGCTAATTTTTCAGAAGAATTAGAATTAGATTCTAAAGAAATAGAGCAGGATATTGAATATCTTTTACCTTTTACTCAAGGTTTTGAGAAAAAAAGCAATATCACTAAAAGCGATAAAAAAAGAACTATTTTAAGTGCATTGATTATAGAGATTGTCTTGACATTATTTTTTGGAATGATTGGAATTCCAGCAATATTCAAAAAAGAGAAATTACATGGTTTTATAATGATGGTTATCAGCGCCATTTCTCTTTTTGTTTTACTAGAATTTCATTTTTGGTATTTGTTAATAATTGTTGGCATTTTATATGTTTGGGAAGTCACCATGTCGATTTCTAGAATAGTATTATATTTGCGCGGCAATAAATACTTCAAAGAGTATAATAATTTCCAAACAGATGATAATTATTCTTATACGGAGTTAATATAGATGAAAATTTCAATTGGACTTAGTGGCGGAGTAGATTCATCTGTAGCAGCATATCTATTAAAAGAACAGGGACATGAAGTAACTGGACTTTTTATGTATAATTGGGAAGAAACTGATAGTGATGGTGTTTGTTCAAGCGAAGCTGATTATGAAGATGTTAAGAAAGTTTGCGCCATTTTAGATATTCCTTATTATTCAGTTAATTTTGCCAAAGAATATCTTGACAGAGTTTTTTCATACTTTTTAAAGGAATATAGCTTAGGCAGAACCCCTAATCCAGATGTTTTATGTAATCGTGAAATAAAATTTGGTCCTTTCTTGGATTATGCCTTGGGTCTTGGCGCGCAAAAAATAGCCACAGGGCATTATTGCGGTGTCAGCGAAATTGAAGGCAAATTTTATTTGGATAAAGCAGCAGATTCTAACAAGGACCAGACATATTTTTTAAATCAGTTATCACAATATCAGTTGAGCAAGGTAATTTTTCCTCTTGCTAATATCACTAAGCCAGAGGTAAGAAAAATCGCACAAAAACTAGGTCTTTCTACTGCTATGAAAAAAGATTCAACAGGAATATGTTTTATTGGCGAGAGAAAATTTAAAGAATTTTTGAAAAACTATCTTCCAGCAAAACCTGGAGATATAATTGATACAAACGGCAATAAAATTGGAACTCATGACGGTCTAATGTATTATACACTTGGACAAAGACGGGGACTTGGAATTGGGGGCATACATGGTTCTAATGGAAGATGGTTTGTAATAGATAAAGATTTGAAAAACAATCATCTGATTGTATCGTGCCAAGACGAATCTTTGCTATATTCTAAAGCACTTATAACATATAGCGTCAATTGGATACCTCAAGCGCCTGCTGAAGAATTTGAATGTTATGCCAAGTTTAGATACAGACAAGATGAACAAAAAGTACGTGTCAAAAAAATTGACAATGGCTATAGAATTGATTTTTTTGAAAAACAACGTGCAGTAACTCCTGGGCAGTATGTAGTTTTTTATGATGATGTTCATTGCCTTGGTGGCGGCGTTATAGAAGAAGTTATTAAATAGGGAATGCATTAAATATGAGCGAGCAAAAAAACACTATAAGCAAAAAAAATATCATAATAAGATGGATAATAATTATTACGGCCTTATTAACAGCTGCAGCATTATTAACAGTATCTATAGTTTTACTTAATAAAAAGCAATTTCCTTATTCTTCAGATCCTATCGCTAAGATTACATTGAATAATGGAATGGAATTATATTTTGAATTATATGCAGATTCTGCGCCTTTGGCTGTAGGCAATTTTGTTTATAGAGCTAATAATGGGTACTACAATCAAACTATAATTCATAATTATAAAAAAACTCCTGATGGCGGATTTTATATAGAAAGTGGCAAAAACTATAATGCAAGTATGACTTTAAAAGATAAATATAGTGATAGAGAAGATATGAAATTTAGTGTAAAAAAAGATTCAAATTCTTTAGGAAATACATATTTGACTAAAAAATATTATCTTTCAACTTCTCTTTCTAATTCCAATAGCAGAGCAAGTTCTGAGTTTAGGATATGTCTTAAAGAAAGCAGTATGACAAGTGATTCAAGCAGTATATTTGGGGTTGTATTTGGAAATGCCTATGATCAAAGGACCAAAGACAATCTGGATCAATTATATAATCAAATTTTAGAGGATCAAACTTCTGATTTTAATAATGGAAATAATACGCCTTCAAAATATATATCAATAACAGGCATAAAGATTTTGACAGAAAAAGATTATTGGAAGAACTTTGATTATAAAAAAGAATGGACTAAGGATCAGGATTATTTTTTGGTATAATAATTTTTTTTGATGTTTTAGAATAAATAACGGCAAAATAGCGCATTCTTAATTATAGTTAGGAGGTGCTGTATGCCGAATTATTTTCCGATTGGATTAATTTTACTAGGTATTTTACTAATTTTAATGCTGTTCGGTGTCACTCAACGATTATTCGACAAGTTAAAAATTTCTACACTATGGGCCGTTATATTAGTAATAGCTATAGGTGCAGGATATTTTATACCAAACATCAGAGTAACTAATGTGTTTTCGTTTAATATAGGCGGATTTATAATACCTTTAGTTATTAGTTTGTATATGTTGTTTTCAATGGGCTGGACATCAGACATGCTTAGAGCGTGGGTTTCCACGATTATTACTGCTGGCGTAGTTTTACTTTTGTATTGGGTAATTCCTACAAACACAATGACTATGCAGATTGTAGCTGCTGTAATAGTAGGTATAGCTGCTGGCGCTTTGAGCTATTTGATAGGACGAAGCCGCAGAGGTGCTTTTTTCTCTTCAATAATGGGTATTTATATTGGCGAAACCGTCAGATTTTTGATTAATTACTATGGACGAGGAATAGATACAAGACTAGGTCTTGGCATAGGCTCGATGTTTGATACCTTAATTATTGCAGCCGTATCTGCGATGTTACTAGCAATAGCTATTGGAGAAATTAGAGACAGAATGGTTACTGAAACCAGAGCTAAACACAGATACAGCTATGAAGCTGGTGAGTTCTATGACTATGATAGACATAGAGGATACCAAAATACAAAATCTTATTCAGATAGCCATTATAATAACATGGCTGAAGCTGAACATCCTGAAGATTATAACGATTACTTCAGAGATGACTGAAATTGACTATATCCCAAATATTATATCCCCCCTTCAAAAACGGCTGTTATTTTAATTAACAGCTGTTTTTGATTTTGTCAAAATTATTACAAAATTAATAATCGATTGCAGTTATTTAAAAAATAATTTTCTTTTTGTTTTTGATATGGTATTATATCAATTAGTAAATTTTGGAGTTAAGATGAAACCGACAGTAGCAATAGTAGGAAAGCCTAATGTAGGAAAATCTACATTTTTTAATAAAGTAAGTGGCAGACGAATTTCAATCGTACAAGATGTTCCGGGAGTAACAAGAGATCGAATTTTATCTGATGCTGAATGGTGCGGATATAAATTTAATCTTATAGATACAGGCGGACTTGAACCAGCATCAGAAGATAAAATGCATCAGCATATAAGAAAACAAGCTGAGCTTGCAATAGCTACTGCTGATGTTATAATATTTTTTACTGATCTAAAGCAGGGTATAACTACATCTGATTATGACATTGCAGATATGCTGCGTTTGGTCAACAAACCAGTCATTTTGGCTGTTAACAAAATGGATGTTTATAATCCAGAATTACTGTATGATTTTTATGCTTTGGGTTTTTCAGAACCTTATGGTATAAGCGCAGAACAGGGTTTGGGAATAGGAGATATTCTTGATAAAATTGTAAGCTATTTTCCCAAAATCGAATACGATGACGAATATAAGGATGCAATTAAAATAGCCGTTGTAGGAAAGCCTAACGCCGGCAAATCGTCTTTGGTAAACAGAATTTTAGGTGAAGAAAGAGTTATTGTAAGCGATATTGCAGGAACTACACGAGATTCAATTGATACACCCATTACAATAGACGGTGTTGATTATGTAATAATAGATACTGCAGGATTAAGACGAAGAAGGTCAGTTGATTCTGCTATTGAAGCAATAAGTGCAATTCAAGCTATGAAAGCCATAGAAAGAGCAGATGTAGTGCTTATTGTGATGGACGCTTCAGAAGAAGAAATATCCGAACAGGACATAAGAATTGCGGGTTATGTTCATGAAGAAGGCAAGCCGTCAGTCATTGTTATGAACAAATGGGATATTGTTGAAAAAAATTCGTTTACTATAGAAAAATACAAAAATCAGCTTGATGAAAAGCTGAAATTTATGAGCTATTATCAGTCAATTTTTATTTCAGCAAAAACAGGTCTTAGGACTTCTAAGCTGTTAGAATTGGTTAAAAAAGTTTATGACAATAGTCGTAGAAGATTGCCTACAGGTGTTTTGAATGATATTGTAAGCAACGCAATAGCAGCCGTTGAACCGCCGTCTAGCGCCGGCAGAAAGCTAAAAATCTATTACGCTACTCAGACTCAGGTAGCTCCGCCAGTTTTTGTTTTTTTTGTAAATGACTTTAGATTAATGCATTTTTCATATGAGCGCTATCTTGAAAACTGCATAAGAAATGCAATAGATTTTTCAGGTACACCTATCAAAATCCAGCAAAAAAACAAAACCAGAGAGGTTTAGTTATGTCAGCAGGTTTAGAGTTATTTTTAAAAATATCAATACTTTTTGTTTGTTCCTATTTTTTGGGAGGAATTCATTTTGCATCTATAATATCTCGTCTAAAAGGAGTAGATATAAAAACATTGGGCAGCGGTAATCCCGGAACAATGAATATGCTTAGAAATTTTGGCGTAGGCACCGCTGTTTTGACTTTGATTCTTGATGCTTTAAAAGGTGCAATCCCTGCACTTGTCGGATATTTTTTGTTATATGATAACGAGCTTTTAGGCGGTGTTTTACCATCTGCGCCTTCATGGCTTGGCTTTTATATACCGCAAGGGACAAAAGCTGGAATTTATATAGGCGGCTTTGGCGCAATAGTTGGACATGTATTTCCGGTGTTTAAGAAGTTTAAAGGTGGTAAGGGAGTAGCTAGCAGCGTGGGTATATTTCTGGTAGCTAATCCCATCATAGCTTTTATATCTTTTTGGGTTGCATTCTTTTATTTGTATTTTTGCAAATATGGTTCAGTGGCGTCATTTATCTTTTTGTTTGGTGCTTCAATCACTGAAATAGTATTGGCGATTATTTATAAAGACAGCATATGGGATATAGTTTTGATATTGGGAATATTAATTTTGATTTTATGGGCTCATAGATCAAATATAGTAAGACTTTTTAAAGGAACAGAAAGCGATATTAATATTAGAAGACAGATTCAAAAAAAGAAAGAGGGTAAACTTTTATAATAAATATTAAAAAAGCGGTTTTTACAAACCGCTTTTATTTTTTATTCTTTCAATTACGTCATTTATTCTTCAATTAATGTAAAAGCTGATTTATCCAAACCGCATTGAGGGCAGGTCCAATCATCAGGAATATCCTCAAATTTAGTTCCAGGTAATATGCCGCTATCAGGATCACCTACAGCCTCATCATATATATAACCACAAACGCACTGATATTTTTTCATGTTTTTACCTCCATTTATTATTATAATAATATTTGAAAAAGATTACTTTGTCAATATTAATTAACGAAAAATTCTAATTTTGGTATATTTTAGGCTGGTGTGCTATAATATTAAAAAACAGGAGGTGTCAGATGTTAAAAGAATTTGATATTGAAAAATTAAATAAAAATCCTTTTGAACTTATCGGAAAAGATTGGATGCTGATAGCAGCAGGTGATAAAAATAAACACAATATGATGACAGCTTCTTGGGGTACTATGGGCGTTTTATGGAATAAAAAAATTGCAACAATTTTTATAAGACCGACCCGCTATACTTTAGATTTTGTTGAGAAAAATGATTATTTTTCGCTTAATGTTATGACAGATAAAAAAGTTTACAATATCTGCGGCTCAAAATCGGGCAGGGATATAGACAAAACAAAAG
>DATCJR010000207.1 GCA_036562685.1 Clostridia bacterium
CCGGGGCCAAATCAAAAAAAACAGGGTGGTCAATATCGTCGGAATAATGCCGGTTAACCTAAAAAGTAAGGGTGGTCAGCATCGTCGGAATCAGTGGTCAATATCATCGGAATGGGTGGTCAACATGGCTCGGAATTTACATTCGAGCTTACAAGTATTGGCCCTAAAGGAGCTATCCCGAAGATAATTCAGCTTACTCCTACCGAAGATGATACAATAGTGAATCTGGCTTTTGGAAATAAAAAAGCAGATGGTAGTATTGATGATCTGGCAAGGGATGATAACAAAGACAGAAATAAGATACTCGCTACCGTAGTATCAGCATTAATCATTTTCTTTGAAGCATACCCGGAGAAATGGGTATTTTTTGCAGGCAGCACACCGGAAAGAACAAGGCTTTACAGAATGGCTATTACCCTGAATTATGAGGAACTAAGTACTGATTTTGAAATATTTGGACTACTAAGAGCAATGGACACTTTCCTGGATGTTCCCTTTGAGAAAGGAGTAGATTATTTTGGCTATTTAGTAAGACCGAAAAAAGATTAAATTTGTAGCATGAAACGGAAAGACAATAGTAAAGAGCAGGCCGCTAAAAAAGCAGCATCATTAGGGATCAACCTGAAGGTGGGTAAAAAATCTTCCGGTAAAGTGCTTTTTCCGGAGAAACTGGAGCAGGCCAATAAAATCCTGTCCAATACAAAATTCAGATACGTAAAATAATTTTTTAAAAAAATAACAAGGAAGCCATCTGTTGAGGATGGTTTTTTCTTGCGGCAACGTTTCTGAATTATCTTATTGTTTTTAATCGCTTGAAAGAATCAGACAATATTTGGAAGTGATTATTTTGTTGAACTTTTAGAATTAGAGCTCAAATACAACAGACATAAGAAATAAACCTGATGCCACTTCAGCAGAACGCCTACCGATGCGTATTTTGCTATTCAAGAAATATCCATCGTTTATTCATTTAACCAGTCTAAACTTTAAAAGTAACCGTTTATGGAAAAGCCAAAGAAAAAATTGAGCGTCGGCAAAAAAATCCTTTTTGGTGTCGGTGTATTATTCGTAATTGGTCTTATCGTGGGACCTGACAAAGACAATAGTGATGACAAAGTAAAAGTTGCTTCAACAAACACTTCCAGCAGCGACAATGCAACTTCAAATAGTCCCGTTAGTGATAAACCAGATTACAAAAAAATTGGCGATCAAATTGAAGTAGGCAATTTCTCTTATCGTGTTAATAGTGCAAAATTTGCAAAGACAGTTGGCAGTGATTTTGCTCAAAAGACCGCTGACGGCATTTTCCTTATTGTCAATGTCTCGTTTCGCAACAACGACAACGAAGAACATACTCTTGACAATTCATTCTTTAAATTAACAGATGAAAACGGAACTGAATTCGAAAGTTCTACTGATGGTGAGGCTGCACTCGAAATGTCTGGACAAGAGACGCTATTCTTAAAACAGTGTAATCCGCAAATTACAAAATCCGGACTACTCATTTTTGAAGTACCGGGCAAAAAAGTCTATGATCTTCATTTGAGCGGTGGATTTTGGAGTGGCAAGACTGCTGTTGTGAAACTCACTACAAAATGACGAATACTTTAGTTGCAAATTTTATATGGGTAAGCACGGACTTTGCTACTACGTTCGTAAAGGGACATACCCACAAAGATTTGCTATTTGCTACCATGAACAGCAGTACTGGCTGACCAATCGCTATTGAGAGCAATTATCCGTTAATTTAAACTCTAATTATTCTAATTAGATTCTATTTGCGTCTGAATAAAATACACAATATCCTCTGGAGAACTAATTTTCCTGGTGAAGCACACAAGCTTACCTTTGGAATATTTGTATCTTTTCTTACAGAAAATTTTAAACAACATTTTGGGTCACGTTTGGGTATTATTTGATGAAGGTAAACAAGAGCAATGTATATTTTCCTTATAATTGATTGATATTATAATGTGTTCTGCTTAGTATATGATCTGACAGTTTGAGGATTTTTTATTTGAAGTTTTATAGGGTCAGGATTAATTTTTTATGCTGCGGGTGGAATGTCCTGCAGCATTTTTTGTTTCGCTAAAGGTAAGGTTTCTATAAAT
>DATCJR010000208.1 GCA_036562685.1 Clostridia bacterium
AAATCAAATAATCTGCATTGGTATCAACCGGCGCTCTCAATTCAACTGCAATCGGATATTTTTTTTGCTTTAATTTATCAAAAAAAACGTTTTGATTTACTGGCTTTTGATCGATGCTAGGATTTTTAAAAGAGACATCAACTATTTTTTCATGATTGAAATCATTTAGCATCAATCTGCTTTTTTTGATATGCTGCGGCGTCGTTCCGCAACAACCGCCCAAAATCTTTATGCCGTTTTGTCTTAATTCTAATATTTTGCTTGCAAAATACTCGGCATTGTCTATATATATCAGTCTGTTTCCGATTGATTCAGGATACCCTGAATTAGGCATAACGCTCATAAGTTTTTTAGGCGAATAATCTTTTATGAGCTTCAAAATATGAGCAGGACCGCAAAGACAATTAAGCCCGATTGCATCAACTGCATTGTCGTCTTGAGCGGAGTCCAAAAGCTGTTTGTAATAATGTCCTGCTTTTGTATAACCGTCAAGTCCGGCAGCAAAAGAAACAATAATAAAACTATCAGGCTTTTTGGCTTTGATATGCTTTAAAACAGGTTTTAAAAAATTAAATTCGGGCATGGTTTCAAACAAGAATTTATCCGCGCCCAAATCCAAAAAAATGTCAGCGATATCAATATATTCTTGGCTTATATCTGTATCTTTAAAAGGTATAGGTCCAATATCTGCAAAAACTGCTACATCAGTGTTTTTTGTTGCCTGCAAAGCCAAATTGAAACCCGATGTAATGATGTCTTTTATATCGTCAAAGGCTAGGTTTAATCCTGAGTTTGCACCAAAAGTATTTGTTTTTATGGCGTTTACGCCAGACTCAATATACTGCCTGTGAATTTTAAATACGATTTTTGGGTCGTTTAAATTGGCTGTTTCACAAGATTTAATGCTATGCGTTATCGATGCATAGTATGTTCCAAACGCCCCATCAAACAAAAACGTACTGTCTTTGGCATCAGAAATAAACAATGTTATAGACCCTTTTCTTTTCTTATTTCTTTTACTGCTTCAGTCATATTTTTCAAGCTTGGCAATGTTTCTTCCCAGCCTCTGGTTTTTAAGCCGCAGTCAGGATTAATCCACAGCTTATTTGATCCAAGTTTGTCTATCATCTTGTTTATGGCTGATTTTATTTCTTCTTTACTAGGAACTCTAGGCGAATGAATGTCATATACTCCAGGACCTACCGCCGTCTTAAATCCGCATCTTTGCAGGTCATCCAAAATAGTAAGGTCAGAACGAGATGCTTCAAATGAAATACAATCGGCATCCATATCGTCAATATCTTGAATTATATCTCCAAATTCGCTGTAACACATATGGGTATGAATTTGGGTTTGCGGCTTAACAGTTGAATGCACAAGCCTAAAAGCTTTTATTGCATAATCAAGATATGATTTCCATTCGCTCTTTCTAAGCGGCAGCTTTTCTCTCAAAGCCGCTTCGTCTATTTGAATGATCTCTATTCCGTTCTTTTCTAGATCCAACACTTCATCTTTTATGGCAAGCGCGATTTGATAGCAAATCTCTTTTAGCGATATATCTTCTCTAGGGAATGACCAGTTAAGAATTGTAACAGGTCCTGTCAACATACCCTTCATTGGCTTATTGGTCAAGCTTTGGGCATATACACTATACGGTACTGTAATCGGCTTTAGTCTTTTTACATCGCCCCAGATCACAGGCGGTTTTACACAGCGTGTTCCGTATGATTGTACCCACGCGTTTTGAGTGAATATAAAGCCGGACAAGTTTTCACCGAAATATTCAACCATATCATTGCGTTCAAACTCGCCATGCACATACACGTCAATTCCAAGCTCGTCTTGATATTTTACCGCTTGGGCTATAAACTCTTTTACTCTTTGGTTGTATTGTTCAAAAGTTATTTCGCCTTTTTTAAACTGAGCGCGATTTCTCTTAACCTCTGCGGTCTGAGGGAATGAGCCTATTGTTGTTGTAGGCAATTTAGGCAAGCCTAGTTTTTCTATTTGAATTTTATATCTTTCTTCAGATTTGGGCAGTCTTACAAAATCTTCGTCTTTTAGATTTTTGATTTTTTGTCTTACATCAGGCTCTATGTAAGCTTCGTTTTCTATCTTATGCTTTTTCAAAGCAATATTGTCAAGATACTTTTTATCGCTCTTATAATCGCTGTTATTAAACAAACATCTCAAATCATTAAGTTCATCAAGTTTCTGTTCAGCAAAGGCAAATTGAACCAGAACTTCTTGAGACAAATTATTTTCGTTTTGTGTAGTATAAGGTGAAAACAAAAGCGAACTTGCAGTGCTGATTACCAGATTATTAACGTCAACATATTTTTTGAGAGTATCCAAAATCTCCATAGATTCTTGATAACTGTTTCGCCATATATTGCGTCCGTTAATTACGCCTGCAAAAAGCTGCTTGTCTGAACCAAAACCATATTCTTTTATCAGATCAAGGTTTTTCTTGCCTTCTACAAAATCCAGTCCATATGCATCAAAGTCCATAGATATAACAGTAGAATATATATCTCTGATATCTCCAAAATATGTATTAAGAAGTACCTTCACTCCAGCTTTATTGCTTAAAATCTTATTATAAATTGCCTTGAATAAGCTGATATCTGCGTCATTTAAATCAGTTACCAGCATAGGCTCGTCCAACTGAACAAGCTCAGCTTCGGCGGCTTTTAGTTCTTTTAAAAGTTGAATATAAGCATATGTTATTTTATTGATTATTTCTTCACGTTTTTTTTGAGTTGAAAATCTGCAAAGCTTTATAAAAGTAAACGCACCGATTATTACGGGCTTGGTTACAATATTTAATTCTTTAGCAGTTTTATATTCATTAATCGGTTTAGATGCGTTAAGTTTGATTTCTACGCTGTCGTCAATTACAGGCACAATATAATGATAATTAGTTGTGAACCATTTTTTCATTGCAAGTGCCTTTACATCTGCACCGTCTTTTTGATAGCCTTTAGCCATTGCAAAATAAGTTTCAAGCGGACTTGATAGTTTGAGTTCTTTGTATTGATAAGGTATGACATTAAGCATAACGGCTGTATCTAAAACTTGGTCATACATAGAAAAATCATTGGATGGAATATAGTCAACTCCTTTTTCTTTTAGCAACTTAACTTGACCTAATCTAAGATTATCAGCATTATCGATTAAGTCCTGTTCTTTCAAATTGCCCTTAAAATAACTTTCAATCCATTTCTTGAGTTCTCTCTGTTTACCTATTCTGGGGTAACCCGATACCGATACTTTGATGTTATTTTGCACTTTAAATCTCCCAAAAATATTTTTTATTATTATAACATCTATTTTTTTGTTTGACTATTAATTAAAGTGTTAATATGCTAAATTATAAATAATTAAAAATTTAAAAGACTTTTCTAATTGAGCCTTTCCAGCCGTTACCCTCATAACGATAAACTCCTCTAAAAGACGAAAAGTTATAGCTTAGCAAAAGCTTTTTTACCCTTTCAAAATCTTTTGGATCAAATCTGATGCTTATGCTGCATATAGAACTAATGCTTGGCGGCGTGTTGATAATATTAACATTACAGCCATAATTTTTTAATATTCTAAAAAAATACATTGTCTGTGCTCTGTTAGCTAATACAACGAAATAATAGGTCATAAAAATTCTCCAAAACTTATGGCATTTTTATTTTTCCGACAATATACTATATTAACGCCACCTTATTTTTGATATTAAATATGATTTATTTTGATAACGCGGCTTCAGGCGGTTTCAAACCGGACTGTGTAAAAAAAGCTGTTTTAGAAACATTAGAATATCCTGCTAATCCAGGCCGAAGCGGACATAAAATGGCTTCTGCCGCCGCACTTAGAATTTCTCAAGCTAGAGAAAATACTGCTGATTTCTTTGGATTAGGTGAAAGCGGCACCATAGTATTTACACACAACTGTACGGCCTCATTAAACTATGCCATTTTCGGCGGCATTAAATGCGGGCATGTTATTACAACAGCCTACGAGCATAATTCTGTCTTGCGGCCTTTATACCATTTGCATAACGCAGGAAAAATCAGCTTTACTGTGGTTTACCCTGACGCATACGGTTTAATACGTACTGAGGCCATAATTAACGCAGTAAGACGTAACACAAAAATGATCATAGTCAACCATATCTCCAATGTTACAGGCGCAAAAGCCCCTATTGAAGAAATAGGCGCTTATACCAAAAAGCGAGGAATTGTCTTTTTGGTTGATGCAGCTCAAAGTGCAGGTCATGTTAATATAAATATGAAAAAGACAGGAATAAATATCCTTGCCGCCGCTGGACATAAGGGATTGGCTGCGCCTCAAGGCGTAGGAATTTTGGCCGTGGACAAAAATATTGTACTTAATCCTATGATTTTGGGCGGTACAGGAACAAGAAGCGAAAGTCCTATTCAACCTCTTGATCTGCCCGAAAGCTTAGAAAGCGGAACAATCTCCACACCAGCGATTGCAGGACTGGACGCAGGCATAACCTGGATAAGACAAAATTTTTCATCAATAAATAAAAACATCTATAAAATGACCAAACACCTGTATGAAGAAATCAAAAAAATACCCAAAGTAATAGTCTATACTCCAAAAGGAGAATATAACGGTTTGGTTACTTTTAATATCGAAGGCTTATATTCGGCAGAAACTGCTAACTTGCTTGATGAAAAGTTTGATATATGTGTAAGAGCAGGATTGCATTGCGCACCGTTAGCGCATAAATATTTGGGAACGATAAAACATGGTGCTGTGCGTGCTTCTTTGTCTTATCAAAATACAATGGATGAAGTTGAAATATTTTTGAAAGCTATTAGAGAAATAGTTAAGAATATATAATTTGATTAAAAAGTTACATCAATAATCATCAAAAAAGCGACTTGTTTTCTTAAAGTCGCTTTTAAAATTTTTCAGCTGTTTTTTAATGACCTAATAATCTGCTCCATTCTTTTTTGCTGTTCTGGTGATAATATTCCTTTTACTGATTTTGCAAAATTATCAAGTTCAGCGTCCGAAAATGTGCCTTGTGCTTTATTTTTTCTGACTTTGTTCATAAGCTCAGACATAAGCTCATTTTCATTTTTGTTGCCGTATTTTTTCATATACTCTTCTGCCATTTTCTTTTTATCATCATCAGCATTTTCGTATATAGTATTTTGGGCAGCTTTTTTGAGTTCGTCTCTTAGGTTTTTTCCCATTATGTAATCTCCTTACCTTTTTATCTCATTTTAATTATATGAGCGCATATATATAATATGTGTATAGATTTTTTAAGAAGGATTGACACTAATGGAAAATAATAATAATTCTAATAATATGCTGAACAACCTTCTTCCATTGCTTATGAATAAAGGCGGAAATGGAGGCGGCGCTAACAATAACATGCTTACCATGCTTTTGCCTTTGCTTATGCAAAAAGGCGGCAAAGGCGGCTCTTCTGATATATTAAAGACTTTGATTCCTGCAATGACAGGAAATAATCCGCAAATGGCGCAAATTTTGCAAAATTTTGGCGGCGGAAAATCCGATAATGATGAACCCAAAAGAGAAGAACCTATTGATTATGATCCCCCTCAATATACCCCGCCTTGCAGAAACAATAATAAAGGAAGGCATTATGCTGATTACAGCAAACTGTATCCTGACATAAATAATCTTGATTTACATAAAATGCCCAAAATAGACGATTTCAAAAAAGACGAACCTTTGCAGCATGAAGAAAGTAACAATTCTCAACAGTCTTTTGGCAATAATTCTTTATTGACGCTTCTTACATTAATGCAAAGTTTTAGAAATCAACCTAATAACTTAACAGAAGAAAAAATTCAGGCAATCGACGGCATCGCTCCGCCTAAAATTAAAAAGAGCCTAAAAGCCATACTTGCGCTCAATAATATAATTAAAGAATAGCAAACTCCAAAGCTCATATAAAAAAGCATACTTAGTAAATTAAGTATGCTATAATTATTTTATGGACAAACACGGACTAATAATAATCAATTCTTTCAGCTATTCTGATATTTTCAAAAATCAAACCAAACGCCTAAGCGAAGAGTTTTTAAAACTTGGTGTCAAAATTGATGTCAGACGAAATTGCAATGTCGATGTATATTTGGGAAACTATGAAATTATCAATAAAATAAAAGACCATGATTTTGTAGTTTATCTTGACAAAGACAAGTATGCTGCAAGAATGATCGAAAAAAGCAATCAGTTTATATTCAATAATCCCAAAGCCATAGAACTTTGTGATGACAAACTACAAACATATATCGCTTTATCTCAAAATAATATAAAAATGCCTATAACAATAGCTTCGCCTTTGAGATTTTATAAAACAGATGTTGATGATGGAAGTTTTTTAAAAAAGGTTACCGAGATTTTGTCTTTTCCTATCGTAGTTAAAGGGGCTTTTGGATCTTTAGGAAACAGAGTCTTTCTGGCGCATAATTTTGAAGAACTGCAGCTTTTGCGTGAAAAATTGATAGATGTTCCCCATCTCTATCAGGAATTTATCGCCGAAAGCGCAGGAACAGATACGCGTGTTATAGTGATAGGCAATAAAGTTTGTGCTGCAATGATAAGAAAATCTGAAACTGATTTTCGCTCAAATATTGAATTAGGCGGAAAGGGTTATCCAGTTACATTATCCGAGTCATATATTGAAATGGCTCAAAATGTCTCCAAAATTTTGGGACTTGATTATTGCGGAATAGATATTCTTACAGACAAGCAAGGAAATCCAGTTTTGTGCGAAGTCAATTCTAACGCCTTTTTCAATATGATTGAAAAAGTGAGCGGTGTTAATGTAGCAGGAACTTACGCTAAGCACATTTATGATAAAGTTTATAATTAAAGAAAAATGAAAAATTTTTAATACCACACCTTAATAGGTGTGGTATTTTTTTGTGCTAAGCAAATAATTATTTATTGCTATTTTGAATATCCGCAGAATCATCAAATCTGAATGACGATTCAAAAAATGCTTTGGAATTCATTTCAGCTGGATTGACGCTTATTTTGTTAATAGAAACTTCATACGCGGTTTTGGTTTCTACCGTACCATCGTCAAGCTTTTTTTGATATTCACGGCTTTGTATACGCCCTGAAATCATTACTTTTTCTCCGATTCTAATATTCTTTACAAATCTAGCGTTTCTGCCCCATGCAATGCACGGTATGTAATCGGACTTATTGTACGCACGATTAACTGCAATTAATAAATCGCATATTTCACGCTTAAAAGGTGTTGTTCTGTATACAGGAGGTTTGCATATAAAACCTCCAAGTTCTGCTACATTTGGATTGCATTCAGAAGTCCAATCCAAAAGCTCTCTAACAAACACTGTAAGCATAAGTCGGCTTTTGCCGTCAACCAGTTTGTTATAGCTTCTAAATTGACCCATTAGCGCAGTATAATCTCCAACTTTAAGCAGACGATCTATTAGAAGCCTTTCACTGACCGTAATGGGCAAAATGTCCTTTTGCTCTGATAGACGCGGTACCTCTATCATCATTTCGTGAAAACCTTCGCCATAAATCTCATGCGAAAATACCGGTTCGGTAACAATTTTCCCAGCCAAAAAAACCTTATTGGCTATATTCTCGGGGTAATTCATTTTCCTTCTCCCGTTTTTCAAATGATTTTTATTTGTCTTCCCGTATGGTCAATGTAATAATTGTCCCAATATATCAGCTCACCTACACATACGAATTCAAATCCCTTGTTCTTTAAACCAAGAATAATCAGCCTTAATGCCTGCGGTGTTTTTTCACCATTATTATGCATTAATATTATTGAGCCATTTTTTGCTTTTGCGATAACCCTTTCTGCAATACTCTGTGCAGAGTTATCTTTCCAATCCAAAGAATCTACATCCCATTGAATTGTTTTTAAGTCTAATCCTGCCGCAGTTTCTATCAGCTTATTATTATACGCTCCAAAAGGCGGCCTAAAGATTCTTGGTCTTTTGCCTGTAATATTCTGTATAATATTACAAGACGTTTCAAGCTCAAGCTGCATTTTTGTCTGACTAAGGTCAGTCATCTTTGGATGGGTGTTAGAATGAGTTCCTATTTCAAATCCATTTTGGTCTATTTTTTGCACCTTGTCAGGGTACCTTTCAGCCCAAAACCCTACCAAAAAGAATGTAGCTTTTATGTCATTTTCTTTTAAAATGTCAATAAGTTCGTCTGTTTTATCTGCGCCCCATGCCGCATCAAAAGATATGGCAAGTTTTTTTTCATTTGTTTCCACACTGTATATAGGCAATTTTCTTTCGGTCGTATTATTCAAAAATACATTACCCGATCCCACAAGCGTGTTTAAAGATATAAATGTTAACAACAATAATATTGTCAAACACCAGAACAGCAAGTTATGTTTTTTTAACGTTATGAAATACATCTTGTTACCTTATACTATAAACACATAAATTATAAGAAAAATTAACTATTTAGCTTGATTTTTACGTATTATGTCGAAACGATTTATACCGTTTGATATAATATATAAGGTAAAGAGCATATTTATGACTTAAACGAACAGCAAGATTATAGTAAATTATATTGATAATTCCAAGATGTCAAACGACACAATGCTTTTTTAGCATATATTTATAGATAAGATAAGACCTGCTTTTAAAAAAACATCAAAAAGAATTAAAGCATTGTATATATTAATGTAAAATCATTAATTATCCTATTAAAATCCTGTTCATATCGAACGGTTTGACTTTGTTACGATATGTCTTTTCTAAATGTGTACACTCCTTATTATTTTTTTCATCTATGAATCTCCAAAACTTAAGTTCAAAATATTCTTATATGTTAGTCGGATAAATTATATATCTCAAAAAATTAGCTGTCAAACATTTACAGCGCTTTTTGTAATTTTTTTATGTTTTTTTACTATTTTTTTGCGTTTTTTAATTATAAAACGCTTATTTTTTAGTGCTTTTTAAAATATTTTTTTAAAAAATAGCTGCGACTTTTTATCGCAGCTTTTCAAAAATTATTAAATCTTTATGGATGTATTAAAATCTTTATGAATTATATAAAAATACATCTTTTATATAATGATTTTTATTAAGCTTGCAAAGATTTTTGCTCTTACCTGTTCGGGTAGACTTTAGAACATCGTCAGAACTAAATGCTGTCATATAATCATCATCATCGATTAAGATAATAGAAAGTTTATCTTTTTTGTGATTAGGCGCAGCCCATATAAGTTTATCACCGCTATCGCCTTTTAAGTCAAAGACTTTTAGCCCTTTTCTATACCTGCTCAAAAGTCCTAATTCGCTAAGCTCAATTTTCTTAGCACTGCTTTTGTCGCTGATCATTAATATGCTGTTATGATGCTCTGTTACCTGACCTGCAAATACCACGTAATCGTCTTCAGATAACAATATACCCTTAACTCCGCTTGAAATTCTGCCTTGAGTAGGTACATCGCTTGGATCAGCATTAAGTCCCATTCCAAGGGCGGTTATAAACAATATAGAAGATTTTTGGATTTCTTCTTCTATGTTGATTACTTCATCGCCTTCCTTGAGTTTCACAGCTTGGAAAGAAGATTTTACAACGCCGTATTCTGACCAATCCGATTTCTTTATCATGCCCTCGCGTGTAAAGAATAACAGCCTGTTAGTAGGCAAATTTTCTTTTATAACAAACATCTTGATGACTTTTTCATCTTTTTGAATATCAGGAATACAAGATTTTATATCGTCACCCTTGTCACGCCATTTTGCCTCTGGTATGGATAAAACATCAACTTTATAACAGTTACCTAAATTGGTAAAGCAATATACTTTGTCATAAGTTTGTGCTTCTTCCAATAACTTATGAATATCGTTTTTACTTGAACTATCAGTAAACTCTTTTACCGACATTGAATAATTTTTGATAGGAATACGTTTTAATGCTCCGTTCTCGTTATATCCTATCATAAAGTTTTCAATAGGTTTTTCATCGTCATCAGAAGGTATATAATATTCTGAAACATCGTCTAGTATAACAGTTCTTCTGGGCTCTTTGTATTGCTTTTTTATAGCGTTAAGTTCGTTTACTATAACTTCCATTTGGACTTTTTTGCTTCCCAAAATTGTCTGTAACTTTTTGATTAATTCCCTAACTTCTGCAAGCTCTTTTTCAAGCTTATGCACTTCTAGATGAGTCAATCTTGCCAATCTCAAATCCAAAATTGCTTGCGCTTGAATTTCGCTTAACAAAAACTTTTCGCACAAGTTGTTTCTGGCATCGTTTACTGACGCACTGGTCTTAATGATCTTAACAACTTCGTCAATGTTAGCTACTGCAATCATTAATCCTGTCAAAATATGCTCTCTGTTTTGCGCTTCATTGAGTTCATATTTTGTACGTTTTACAATAACTTCTCTCTGATAATTAACATAATATGCGATTATATCTAGCAAACCCATTTGTTGAGGCTTGCCGTCAGCAATAGCAACCATGTTGATTCCAAAAGATTGTGATAATTGAGTATACTTGAACAAAATATCACATATAGCACGAGGATCTGCGTCTTTTTTTACTTTTATCACAGCACGCATTCCGTTTCTGTCTGATTCATCTAAAATTTCACTTATGCCGCTTAATTGTTCTTTTTTTGATTCTCTATACTCCATTATGGATTCAAGCAATGCAGCCTTATTGACCTGATAAGGTAATTCATCAATAACTATACTCTTTTTGTCATTTTCAGAAACTTCAATATGAATCTTGGCTCTGATTGTAATTTTGCCCTTGCCTGTCTCATATGCCTTATAAAGCTCTGATCCTGCAATAATATAACCACCGGTAGGAAAATCAGGACCTTTTATGATTTTCATCATTTCTTTTAGAGTGATTTTGGGATTATGAATATAAGCAATTACTCCATCTATTACTTCACCTAAATTATGAGTAGGAATGTTTGTTGCAAGACCTACGGCTATACCTGAAGCACCATTGACCAGAAGATTGGGAAATCTTCCGGGCAGCATATCAGGTTCTTTTATTGTATCGTCAAAGTTAAGACTCCATTTTACTGTGTCTTTTTCCAGATCCCTTAAAAGTTCCATTGCAAGAGGTGCAAGTCTGGCTTCGGTATAACGCATAGCCGCCGCACTATCGCCGTCAACAGAACCATAATTGCCGTGACCGTCTATCAACATGTGACGCATATTAAAAGGCTGCGCCATTCTTACCATTGCGTCATAAACTGATCTATCACCGTGAGGATGATATTTTCCTAGACAATCACCCACGATACGAGCAGATTTTCTGTAAGGCTTATCTGGAGTAACTCCTAATTCGTATAATGAGTACAAAATTCTACGCTGTACCGGTTTTAAGCCGTCTTCTACGCGGGGCAAAGCTCTTTCCATGATTACATGTTCCGAATAAGGAATCATGGAATTATGCATTACCTCTTCCATAGTTTTTTGTATTATATTTTGCTCTTGCACATTATTCTCGCTCATTAATTAATCTCTCCCAAAAATTTGTCAACTTTATTAAAGTTAGCGTGCTCAATAATATAGTTCCTTCTCAATTCAACAGCATCACCCATAAGAATTGTTACAAGTTTTTCGGCTTCCGCTGCATCATCAATGGTAACCTGAACCAGTTTTCGTGTTTTAGGATTCATGGTAGTTTCCCATAATTGATCAGCGTTCATTTCACCTAAGCCTTTATACCGCTGAATTTGATAGCCTCTGCCTACCTTTGCCTTGGCCTCTTCAAGTTCTTCATCTGAATATGCGTACACTACCGTATCTTTTTTATAAACCTTATATAAAGGCGGAACGCCCATATATACATATCCTTCATTAATCAGATCCTTCATATATCTGAAGAAAAATGTCAATAAAATCGCTTTTATGTGAGCACCGTCTTGGTCAGCATCTGATAAAATAACTACTTTATGATAATTAAGGTTGTCCACACTAAAATCTTCGCCTATACCAGCACCCAAAGCGCTTATAAGCGTTCTTATTTCATCATTTTGCAAAACCTGATCTAGTCTTTTCTTTTCGGCGTTTAGAGGCTTTCCTCTAAGAGGCAAAATCGCTTGAAATGACCTAACTCTTGCTTGTTTTGCTGTACCGCCTGCCGAATCTCCTTCTACTATGAATAGCTCATTAAGCTCAGGTTTTTTTGAAGTACAGCTTGCCAGCTTTCCGACTAAAGTAGCATTTTCCAAACTGTTTTTTTGTCGTGTAATTTCTTTTGCCTTTCTGGACGCTTCTCTAACTCTTGCTGCGCCTATTGCTTTTTGAATAATTGTTTCTGCTATGCTTTTACGTGAATTAGTTTCAAAAAATTTATATAACTCTTGTGTGGTAATATACTCGCAAGCAAGTCTTGCTTCAGAATTGCCTAATTTGGTTTTGGTTTGTCCTTCAAACTGCACGTTAGCCATTTTTACAGAAATGACTGCAGTAAGTCCTTCTCTAAAATCATCGCCCAAAAGATTAGGTTCTTTTTCCTTTAACATTCCATATTTTCTGGCAAGATCATTAAAGACCTTTGTGATTGCGGTTTTTATGCCTGTTTCATGAGTGCCGCCTTCTGTGGTAGGAATGTTGTTAACATAAGAAATTATGGTATCAGTATAAGAATCGTTATACTGCATAGCCATACTAAGGAAAACATTATCCTTGGTATTTTCAAAATATATAGGCTCATGAAGCGGATTCTTGGCCTCATTTACATATCTTACAAAGTCGCACAATCCGCCTTCATAATAAAACTCTTTTTTTATAGGATTGGATTCATCTCTTGTATCCTGAAAAATTATAAAAGCACCTTTATTTAAAAATGCAAGTTCTTTTAATCTTTTTATAATAACATCGCTATTAAAAATTATAGAATCAAAAACTCTTTTATCTGGATAAAATCTAACAAGCGTTCCAGTCTTATTAGTCGGTGCTACTTTTATCAATCCGCTTTGAGGAATACCACTCTTGATTTTGCCGTCTTCTGTTTCATAGGAGGCAAATTCCATATGATATTCCCATCCGTCTTTAAAAACATTAACCTTTAGCCATTCGCTTAGCGCATTGGTTACGCTCGCACCTACTCCATGCAAGCCGCCTGAAAACGAATAATTGTGATTATCAAATTTGCCGCCAGCATGAAGCTGAGTAAATACTACTTCTACGCCACTTACACCCAATTGAGGATGAATATCGACAGGAATACCGCGACCATTGTCTTCAACAGATGCGCTGCCATCAGGATGCAAGGTTACAATAATTTTACTTCCATAACCATTGCTTATTTCATCTATTGCGTTATCAACAATTTCCCACAATATATGATGCAAACCCTTTAGCCCAGTAGTACCGATATACATACCTGGTCTTCGTCTGACAGCATCAAGCCCTTCAAGTATTTGTATATCTTTAGCATTATAACTGTTTTGCATAATCTACCCTCAATTAATATAGTAAGTTTAACTCTTGCTTAGTATAACAGATTTGGTCCAATAATTCAATAGATTATTTTATAAGATATGCATAAAAAACATACTTAAAGGGCTTATTTTATTTCAATATATGAATATTTATTCTTAATATGAATAAATATAAAATATAAATGAATAATTATTCTTTGATCACTCTATTGATATAGGCAAGAATATCTTTATATACGTCCATTTTTCCTATTTCATTCAAGATTTCATGGCGCATATCTTCATACATCTTTAGTTCAACATTATTCAAACCTATTTTTTTATAAGCTTCAAACAATGCTTTTGGATATTTACCCCATGCGCCCACTCCGTCTTTTGTTCCGCACATGATGCAGATGTTAGTGTCTTTATCGATGTTGTTAAAATCTTTTGAATACAGATTCATGAGCCCTTTAAAAAACGAACGATAAAAACCATAGGAAAAAACTGGTACTATGAACTTATCTTCATTATATTTTTGAACAATATTAGAATCACGAGTCAACCAATCGTTAAGATTGCCTTTGAGCTTCTTGTCATAAGCTCTAAATGTAAGGTTTGCTATAAAATATGCGTCTTTTTCTACGTTATTTAGATTGGAAACAATCCTGCCAAACAATACACTCAAAAAATCCAGCTTGCCTGTTCCTGTCAAGATAAACCCTGCGACATCTTGAGCGCTAGGGGTTTGAATATACTTTTGGACCAAAAACGAACCGTAACTATGACCTAAAACAACAATCGGAAGTTTGTATTTTTGTTTTAGATATGCTGTGATTTCACGCTCATCACTTAGCGTCTTTTCAAAAATGTCATAGTCTGCTTTGCCTACTTTATCTCTTACTCCCGCTGTCAAGCCGTGCGCCCTATGGTCATCACCTACGACTATAACCCCTTTTGAGTTGAGAAATTCGGCAAAATCTTGATACCTGCCCATATGCTCATTCATACCATGAACAATTTGGACAACGCAACGCGGAATATTGGTTTCAAAAACAGCTAAATTAAGGCGAGTACCATCATTTGCAACAAACCATTCTCTTTGCATAAAATATTCCCCCCATGTTTTTTATTTTATATCAAAGTTTTGTCTTAAGTTTTTTACAAATTATTTAACTGATTTTAAAAGTCTCAAAGCATTACCACCCAAAATAAGATCAAGCGTCTTTTGAGGAATGTTCATATTATAATACTGCAACAATTCATCCCCTTGATCTGCCCACGGAGCATCTGTTGCAAACAAAATATATTCAGGATTATGATGGTCTAATATCTTTTTTATATCATCAAGACTCATACGAGTAAAGGCAAAAGAAGTATCTATTGATATTGTAGTGCCCAAAAGATATTTTTCAAATTCTTCTCTATATCCTTCTCCGCCCATATGAGCCGCAACGATTTTAGGCGTATTAAATGCATCTACAAGATTTCTCATACGCTTAGGAGTAGCATTTTGAGCATCTGGCAGAGCACGATCGCGTCCCATATGAAACAACAAGACCATATTTTTTGACAAAGCGTATTCATACACTTTCATCATCTTAGGGTCATCAATGGTATAAGACTGATAATGAGGATGAAATTTCAATCCTAATATATGCTTTTCGCACAATCTGTCTATTTCGGCTTTATAGTCTTCAAATTCCGGATGAACGCTGCCAAAAGGAATAAGCTCTTGATATTTTGAACATTCTATTGCAAAAGAATTTACTTTTGGTGTCTGTTTTGCATTTGTGGCGATATTGGCTACTACACAGCGATCAATACCGGCTTCTTTCATTGACCTAATAAGCCCGCCTACAGAACCATCAAAAGATGGATAAACTTTGCTTTTTGTCGAAATTTCAGAAATAGCTCTTTCATAAAGATTATCAGGAAAACAATGTGTATGAAAATCTATTATCATTTATGTACCTCTAATTTTTATTTTATTTTAAAATACCTGTTATGTCAAATACTATTGTCAAAATGAAAATGCTTATATTGCAAAATTATTGCATATAAAAAAATAATAAAATACCTTTTTGTGCAAATAATAAAGTCATTTACAAAGGGTTGTTTTTGCGATATAATATCAAAGAATAAAACGGAGGTATTATGAAAGCAATTTTAGCTTTACAAAACGGTGAGGTCTTTGAAGGTGTTTCTGTAGGCGCTACTGGCGAAACTGTTGGAGAGATCGTATTTGATACAGGAATGAGCGGCTATCAAGAGGTGTTAACCGATCCAAGCTTTGCCGGACAGATAATTACCATGACCTATCCTTTAATAGGTAATTACGGAATCAACAGTGAAGATATCGAATCAATTGAGCCTGCATGCAAAGGATTTGTTACCCATGAAATTTGCGACCAACCTAGCAATTTCCGTTGCCAAAAAACTATTGACCAATATCTAAAAGAACATAACATTGTAGGCATACAAGGTATTGACACCAGAAAATTGACTAAGATAATAAGAAATTACGGTACAATGAACGCCGTAATCACAACCAATGAAAACTTCAAGTTTGAAGACTATGCTGAAAAGCTCAAGAATTACAAAATCGTCAATCCCGTAAAACAAGTTTCAGTAAAAGAAGCTATATATAACAAGCCTCAAAATTATAACGGTTTGAGAATTGTTGTAATTGATTTGGGAATTAAGCAAAACATCGTTCGCTCTTTATTAAAAAGGGGCTGCGAAGTTGTTACAGTGCCTTATGATATAACTTTGGAAGAAATCAAAAAGCTCAATCCCGACGGAATAATGCTTTCTAATGGTCCTGGAGACCCCAAAGATTGCAGCGATATTTTGCCCAACATAAAGCAAATAGCTGAAAGCGGTATTCCTGTATTTGCAATTTGCTTAGGACATCAGCTTTTGGCTCTTGCCTTTGGCGCTAATACATCTAAGCTCAAGTACGGTCATAGAGGCGGTAACCATCCTGTAAAAGATTTGGCAAAAGACAGAGTATATATAACCAGCCAAAACCATGGCTACGCAGTAGATGCCAACAACCTGCCTGAAAATATTCAAGTAACCCATATCAATATGAACGATAACACTGTTGAAGGTTTGAAGTATGTTGGACATTCTATTTCAAGCGTACAATTCCATCCGGAAGCATCCCCTGGACCGGAAGATACTGCTTATTTGTTTGATGAATTTTTACAAACAGTAAGGGATTATGCCGATAAGAAAAAATAAATAATAAAATTACAGCACCTTTGGGTGCTGTTTTATTTTATTATCAACAACAGAAATAATTATTATAACAACAATATTGACAACATATCAAAACAAGGATTATCATTAAAATATAAACTAGTAAGGAGAAGAAAAATGTATATTGCAAACCCTAATCGGTATAAAGAAATGAAATATAACCGCTGCGGAAAAAGCGGACTTTATATTCCTGCTATTTCCTTGGGACTTTGGCAAAACTTCGGCAATGAAGCTACCATGCAAAACATCAAGGAAATGATTTTGGGTGCATTTGACTTGGGCATAACATATTTTGATCTCGCTAATAATTACGGACCCCCTCCAGGTGCTAGTGAAATCAATTTTGGCAGAGTTCTAAAAAGCGAACTTAGCTCTCATCGTGATGAATTGATCATTTCTTCAAAAGCCGGATATTATATGTGGGAAGGTCCATACGGCAATGGCGGCTCAAAAAAATATCTCATTGCTAGCATTGACCAAAGTCTTAAGCGTACAGGACTTGATTATTTTGATATATTTTATCATCATCGTTTTGATCCAGATACACCTATAGAAGAAACCGCTGCCGCTTTAGATCTAATTGTTCGTCAAGGCAAAGCATTATATATCGGCACAAGCAATTACAACGCCGAACAAACTGCTCGTATTATAGATGAATTTAATAAACTAGGAACGCCTTATATTATTCATCAGCCTATATATAACATGCTCAACAGATGGATAGAAAATGGACTTACAGATGTTCTAAAATCAAATGGAATAGGCGCTGTGGCATATTGTCCGCTTGCCCAAGGCTTATTGACAGATAAATATATTAATGCAAATATTCCTGCAAATTCTCGTGCAAGCCGTTCAAAATATGTCACAGAAGAATTAAACAAAAATATAGAAAAAATTCAGCTTCTAAAACCCATTGCTGATGCACGAGGTCAAACTATGGCGCAAATGGCAATATCATGGCTGCTTAATACCGGCAATGTTACCAGCATAATTATGGGCGCAAGCAGACTTTCTCAAATTACTGAAAACATAGCTGCTCTTGATAATACTAACTTTTCTTTGGAAGAGCTTAATTTAATAGACCAAATAGTTCTGTCAAAATAAAACTTAATCTATAAACATCAAAAAAGGATGCCGTTTTTTAGGCATCCTTTATTTTTTATTTTTTTGCTGCTTTTATAAATGAAGAGAACAACGGATGAGGACGGTTAGGTCTTGATTTGAATTCGGGATGGAATTGTACGCCTACAAACCATTTGTGATTGTTTAATTCAATGATTTCAACCAGATTATTATCAGGAGAAATGCCGCTTATAATCATACCGTTTTTTTCTATATCTTCTCTATAATCATTATTAAATTCATATCTATGACGGTGTCTTTCGACTATTGTGTCTTGTCCATATATTGATCTTACCAAGCTGTTAGGCTTTAGCTTACAAGGATAACCGCCCAATCTAAGAGTTCCGCCCATATCTTCAAGGTACGCCTTTTCAGGCATTATATGTATAATAGGATGATTGGTTTTAGGGTCAAATTCTGTACTATGCGCATCCTTATATCCTAAAACATTGCGAGCAAATTCTATAGTAGCAATCTGCATTCCCAAACAAATACCAAAATAAGGTATATTGTTTTCACGCGCATATCTTGCGGTTGCGATCTTGCCTTCTATTCCTCTGTCGCCAAAACCGCCGGGAACTAAAATACCGTCAAGACCCTTTAGCTGTTCAGCTACATTTTCATTATTAATGTCTTCGGATGAAATCCAGCTTATATGAACATCAACTTGATGTTGAATACCGCCGTGTCTTAATGCCTCTGCTACGCTTAAATAAGCATCATGAAGTTCAACATATTTGCCAACTATTCCGATATTGACAATATTATTTGAGTTGCAAATATTCTTTATATTGTCAACCATCTTAGTCCATTCTTTTAAGTCGGGCTTAGAACATTTCAATTTGAGTTTTCTGCATACTACGTCTGCAAGCCCTTCTTTTTCAAGTTCAAGCGGTACTTCATACAAAATGGAAGCATCTTTGTTTTGGATAACAGCATCGCTCGTTACATTACAGAACATAGCAATCTTGCGTTTGTTTTCTTCACCAAGATCAAGTTCTGTACGACAAACCAAAACATCAGGAGTAATACCTATGTTTTGAAGCTCTTTTACGCTATGCTGTGTAGGCTTTGTTTTGATTTCGCCGCTCATCTTTAGATAAGGTACTAGCGTTACATGAACGTATAAAACATTTTCACGACCTACATCAAAAGGCACTTGTCTTATTGCTTCCAAAAAAGGAGTGCTTTCTATATCGCCTACTGTTCCGCCAATTTCGGTTATAACTACATCTATATCAGGATTTTTTTCAGCTACTCTATAAACACATTGTTTTATTTCGTGGGTTATATGAGGAACAACTTGTACGGTGTGTCCCAAAAAGTCACCGTTACGTTCCATTCTCAAAACCTTACTATATACTTTTCCTGTTGTTATATTGCTGTCAACAGTAAGATTTTCGTCAACAAACCTCTCATAATGTCCTAAGTCCAAGTCCGTTTCTGCACCGTCTTCTGTTACAAATACTTCTCCATGTTGATAGGGACTCATTGTTCCAGGGTCAACATTAATATACGGATCAAATTTTTGATTGCTAACTTTCAGTCCGCGTTGCTTTAGCAGTCTGCCTAAAGATGCTGCTGTTATTCCTTTACCTAATCCGGAAACCACGCCGCCAGTAACAAAAATGTATTTTGCCATTTTACACCTCGAATAATTCCGAATTATTATACCAAATATATAATACCCTGTAAAATAAAAAGCCAAATAAAAAATACCCAAAAAAATTTTGAAAACTTTTGGATGTTTTTTATTAGGCAATTATATACTCTTTTGATATAATGTTAAGTAATCCCCTTTTTTTGAGGCTTTTATACACTTTTTATTGCTTAATATCTTTGCAATCTGAACAAATTCCAGTAAGCATAATATTGATATTATTTATTTTATGTATAAACTTATTGTGCCCCATCTGCTCAAGAACAGTTTTTGAAAGATCTACATCAAGATCAAATAATCCACCGCATTCATCACACTTAAAATGTATATGATCATCTGTTATATGATCAAATCTTTCAGGAGTTAATGTATTAAGACGATTAATTTTTCCTTCTTGAACTAAAGAATATAAGTTTCTATAAACTGTACTTAAACTAATTTGAGGATATTTTGGATGAATATATCTATAAATATCTTCTGCCGACGGGTGATTTTTTAATGAATTAACTGCATCTAAAATAATTTGTTTTTGCATTGTGTTTCTTTTGCTTTCCATCTTCGCCTTTACCCTTTAATTCTAGCTTATAGATTTTTTGATTTTGTAGAATAACACAAAATCAGCTTTAATTAGACCGATTACGAACATATTATTTTTTTTACGATAATATGTTTTAATTATATACTAAAACGGCTTATAAATAAACCAAAACAAGGGTTTAAAAAAAATTTTTTATGTTTTCATAACTACTGAAAAGTATTTTTTATTTATAAAAGCTATTATTAGATTATATAAACCAAATAAATTGAGTTTTTGGGAAATAGATTTTTTATTTTTTTTCTAAACAATGATAACATCGTTTGTATAACAGCTTAATATAATAGTTCTTTAAATCGACTTTGAATAGCGTTTTGCGCTAATCTGCTTATTGTCTTAGTCTTCTTTTCAAAAATGATTTTAAGCGCCTTCATAACCCCAAAGAATCGCCTAAAACACGTGTTTTGTGTCAATAAGACTAAAGTCATTATTAATCCCTATAATTGCCGACAATGTTTTTAAAGTATAAAACCTTTTAGATTTTATATAACTATACAAATTAGATTTTATATAACTATACAAAAAAATGATCGTAATAAAAATTGAAAGCACCAAAACATCTAATCTTATTGATCATTTATTAGATTAAATTAATTTTCTTTCATGTGTAGCTCTATTTCTAAAATTAGTGGTAATAAAAAAATATTTAAAATTACATAAAAAAAAGGTCAGTTGAAATAACTGACCTTTTTAATGATTTACGGCAACGACCTACTCTCCCAGCTCGTTTCCAAGCAAGTACCCTCGGCTCTGGAAAGCTTAACT
>DATCJR010000209.1 GCA_036562685.1 Clostridia bacterium
CGTAACTATCGCAGATTAGGCCGGAGCTGTCGGTCGAGCCGTCATCGATTAGTATTAATTCATAATCATAAAAAGATTGACTTAAAACGCTGTCAATACATGATGGCAAATATTTTTCTATATTATAAACAGGAACAATAACGCTAAATTTGGGCATATTATTGTACTCCAAAAATCCATCTGTATGGCAATATTTCTCCGCTGTTGTTGATTTTTATAGAATAATAAATATACAACAGATAATATATAACAAAGAAAGTTCCGATTATAACTTTATCGCTCTTAAATTTGATGCTCTTTAAAATAGACGGAACGAGCAAAGTTTGTAAGAAAGTAAAATACATTATTATTCTGTGAGCGTAAGGAATTAAAAAACTGATTATATTAAACACAAGTATAATCGCCTGACAGTTTACCAGCGCGTTCCCTTCAGACAAATTGCGTAAAAATTTAAAATAATAAATAGATATAATAAGCAATACCATCTCAAAAGATATTCTTAAAGCTGAAAATTCCGGAGTTATCTCAAACCTTGAGACATACGAGGGATAAATCAATTTTAATAAATTCAAAAATTGATCTTTTAGCGCTATCAACGCTATCGGCGCGGTTATAATAATAAGTAAGTTTATAACATTGTTAAATCTAACATAGTAAATATAATAAAAGGCAAGCCCGATAATAGCCGTTTTATGAAACAGTATTGCTATAACTAAAAAGATAAAATATTTTATGGGTTGTTTTTTCTCCAGATATCTTGTCCCAAAAAATATAATTCCCATTGCGATGCTTTGTCTGACAATATTAAAAGTTGTAAAGTAAGAAAACGAGCTTAAATAAACGATAATGCTTAAATCCGAGGAATGCGAATCCAATATTATGCGCAAATACACAAAGATAATCGATAAAAAACTGGTTATTAAGAAAAACACTTTATAATCGGCATTAAAAAAGCCGATAAATCTACATAATAAATAAAACCCTATCTCCATATTAACGGAGTTGGATTTGGTCTTAACGATAGTTTCGTATATGTTCTTGTAACTAAAGTAGTCTGTTCCTATACCGTAACGAAGGCCGCATAATAACCATAAAATTAAAAAAGCTAAAGCAATAAGTATTTTATTGGAAGATTTTTTATTTGAAACGGCTAAATCATTTTTTGCATATAAAGGTTTATTTGCAAAAAATAATAAAGACCAAGTTCCTATTAATACTGAATAATAGACAACCATCTGTTTTAACCTTGCGCGTCTTGTTTAGTGGTTAATTTTCAAAAGGCTTTGGTATAAAGCGATTGAATCCTTTGCAACTTTTTCCCACGCAAATAATTCTATAACTGCTTCGTAGGCCTTTTTGCCGTATTCGATTATTTTTGATTTTTGCTTTGTAAGTAATAATAATTTATCCGCTATGCTGACGGCATTAGTTTCCGCCGCCCAGCCGCATTGATATTTTTTGACATCGTCGTAAATTCCTGTTCCTCTGGTTACCAATACGGGAATACCATAGGACATCGCCTCTATAACGGCTGTAGGCAAGCCTTCCCATCTTGAAGTATGGACAAAAATATCCGTTTCTCGTAATACTTGTTCTTTTTGCTGGCCAAAAACTGGTCCATGATTAAAAACTATGGTGTCCAGGCCATGTTTTTTTATATAATTATTAATATAATTATCCGCATTACCGCGATTAGGACCATAGATATTTATTTTCACTTTGTGCCGCAACAATTCATTCTTGACTTTATTTGCCGCCTTAATTAGCAAATCCAAACCTTTATGTATTTTGTTTTTTCTGCCTATAAAGGTAATATTAATTCCTTCCTTGTTTTTTATAGGTCTATAATAATCTTGAGGTAGTTCAATCCCATTGGGGATAATTATACCTTTTTTAGAAAAATAAGAATGCTTTTGCTCGCCTTTGGACAAAAATTGAATTGCTTTGGCTTTTTTGATAAAAGAGTTGAATATTAAAAGATGCGCCAGCGCTTTTTTTATAAACTTGAAAAAATCGGATTTGATCGCTTTTTTGGATAACGAACCATGTGGAAATATTATATAAGGTATGTTGTTTTTGGATAAATATTTTGATATCTTAATATATTTTGGATAATACAAGCCGTGAAAAACAACCAAATCAGGCTTATTAAAAGGCGATTCTAATGAGCTAAATTCTATGCCGTTAAATACCTTAATATTACTATTTTGGTATTGATAATTACTAATATTAAGCAAAGCGGTGTTGGCATATTCTGATTGATAAAAAACATGCTTGGGCGCCACAACATTAATGCCGTTAGATTTGTCTTTGGTTATGCTGGCTATGTGCAATACAGTCATTGAATATCTATACTCCATTGTTGAGAATGTATGGATTTTTCTATTTCTTCCTGGCTGGGAAGCTTCATATAATCGCCGAATACGTGGGTTAAGTAATCTTCCACATATTCAGGCGCGGGCAAATAATGATTTTCAAAAAGAACGTATCTGGGCTTTCCCAAATAATACCTGGGGAAAATCGCTCTTTTGAACTTTGCTTTTCCGAACAATTGCCCAACCCTGTTTGTTTGCTTTTTC
>DATCJR010000210.1 GCA_036562685.1 Clostridia bacterium
AAAAGAAGAGGCTGAAATTAGCGGAAAGATCTTACCAAACACCTATTTAGATATAGAAAATAAAAATCAGGATTAAATAATTAATCTTTTTAGTTTATATTTTAAATACATCTCACCCCTTATCGTGAAGCAGTTCCTTTTAATATAAGGGACTGCTTTAATTACACTTTCGTAATTTATTAGATAAAAGTGTTTGACGGGATAATATAGTTGTTGATATAATAAATTAACAGTTTTTGATTATTAAATTTGACTTTATATTTATCCTTTTGGGGGATTTTTAAAATGAAAAAGATTATAACCATATTATTAGCTGTTTTATTCAGCATGTCATTTTTGATTACTAATGCATGTTCTAAAAAAACAGATTATACTATAGGTATTCTGCAGCTAGCTGAACACCCTGCTTTGGATGCAGCAAACGAAGGATTTAGAACTGAACTTGACAAACTGATGAAAGAAGCAGGAAAGACTGTAAAATATAATAACAAAAATGCTCAAGGCAATATAGACAATTGTACCACGATAGCCAATACACATATTGCAAATAATGTTGATCTTATATTGGCAATAGCGACTCCTGCAGCACAGGCTGCGGTAGCAGCTTCTAATAATACAATACCTGTTTTGTTTACAGCAGTTACAGATGCTGTAGATGCTGGCTTGGTTCAAAGCAACGAAGAGCCAAAATATAAAGTAAGCGGAACTTCTGATCTCAATCCTGTAGAATTACAGATTAAGCTCATTAAAGAATTGGTACCCAATGTAAAAAAGATTGCCGCTATATATAATAAAGCTGAAAGAAATTCACAAATACAATATGAAATGGCTAAAGAAGTCTGCCAGAAAGAAGGAATCACATTAGTAGATAAAGCTATTAATGACATTAATGATTTGCAGATAACATTTGGTGGTCTGGAATCAGATATAGATGCTGTTTATATTCCTACTGATAATATGCTAGCCTCTTCCTCTGCTGCAGTTCATTCGGTTAATAAAGATACAAAAAAACTTCCTATTGTTTGCGGTGAAATAGGAATGAATGATCTTTGCGGCGTGGCAACATACGGTATAGATTATTATAAGCTAGGTGAGCAAACTGCTCGTATGGCATTCAAGGTTTTAGTAGAAGGCCAAGATATTACCAAAATGCCAGTGGAGCTTTTGGAAGAATATGTCTTCTCGGTTAATCAAACAGTTGCCAACGAAATTAATTTCACTATACCTCAATCGGTATTAGATAGAGCAAAATAATTAATAGTTTAGGATAACTTGATGAATAGTTTTTTACAATCAATTATTGGCGGCGCCAATCAAGGCATATTATGGGCATTGTTGGCGCTTGGTGTTTTTATATCCTACAGAATACTTGACTTTGCAGACTTGACTACTGAAGGTAGTTTTACATTAGGTGGAGCAATGGTAGCCACGCTCATAGCGTCGGGATTAGAACCTATATTATCTACTTTTATTGCATTTTTGGCAGGTATGCTTGCAGGTCTTTGTACAGGTTTGATCAATACCAAACTCAAAATTCCGCCTATTTTAGCTGGTATTTTGACAATGATAGCTTTATATTCTATTAATATTAGAATAATGGGCGGATCTTCTAATAAAAATATATTGAGATTTGACACAGTCATAACATATTTTCAAAAGATTTTTAATATCTCAAAGCTATATGCTACAACAATCATTGGAGTTTTGGTTGTGGCTATTATTATAGCAATTTTATATTGGTTTTTCGGAACAGAAAAAGGCAGTGCAATAAGAGCAACAGGAAATAACGAAAAGATGTGCAGAGCTTTGGGTATCAATACTGATAATACCAAAATTTTGGCACTTATGATAAGTAACGGGTTGATAGCGTTGTCAGGTGCAATGGTTGCTCAACAACAAAATTATGCAGATGTCAATATGGGTATAGGTGCTATTGTCATAGGTCTTGCTTCTGTTATCATTGGCGAAACCTTTATGAGCCAAAAATTCCCATTCTGGCTAAAGCTGACTTTTATTGCTTTAGGCAGCGTCTTATATAGAGTTTTAGTAACTATAGTAATCAACGCTAATTTCTTTGAAGCGTCAGATTTGAAACTATTGACTGCGATTATAGTTGTTTTAGCGTTGGCTTTGCCCAAGCTCAAAACAGCTTATAGCAATCGTCATAAAAAATGTCATAAATCAGCCCAAAATTTTATGACCAATAATAAGGAATAATTATGCTGAAAATTCAAAATGTTTACAAGACCTTTAATCAAGGAACAATAAATGAAAAGCAAGCACTAAAAGGAATTAATCTCAATATTAATGACGGAGATTTTATAACAGTTATAGGCGGTAACGGTGCTGGCAAGTCTACTTTGCTTAATGTTATAAGCGGAGTTTATTCAATTGATGAAGGCGAACTTATTCTGGATGACATTAATATAACCAGAATGCCTGAATATAAACGAGCTAAGTTTTTCGGAAGAGTGTTTCAAGACCCTTTGATGGGCACTGCTTCGTCAATGGAAATTGAAGAAAATTTGGCGCTGGCATTTCGCCGTGGTAAATATCGCGGATTAAGGTGGGCAATAACAAGTAATGAACGAAACTTTTATAAAGAACAGTTGAAACGCCTTGATCTGGGACTAGAAAACAGAATGACATCCAAGGTGGGACTATTAAGTGGAGGACAAAGACAGGCTTTGGCTTTATTAATGGCTACTTTAGTAAAGCCCAAAATATTATTGCTGGATGAGCATACTGCAGCGCTTGATCCTAAGACTGCATATAAAGTTCAGGAATTGACTCAAGAGCTTACTCAAGAGAACAACATAACAACCCTAATGATTACTCATAATATGAAAGATGCAATTAAATACGGCAATAGACTTGTTATGATGCATGAAGGCAATATAATTTATGAAGCAAGAGACGAAGAAAAGCGATCGTTAAAAGTTGAGGACTTATTAAAGAAATTTGAACAAAATGCTGGCAGCGAGCTTGTCAATGACAGAATGTTGTTAGCGTAAAAAATATATAAATTAATCATCTGTTATCACCTGCACCTGTGGCTAAAATGCTGGAAACAAAACACGGTATGTTTGATAATTAAAAAAATGATTTGCATATAAAAAGCGGCGTAAACACTTTAGAAAAAACTGAACAAAAA
>DATCJR010000211.1 GCA_036562685.1 Clostridia bacterium
TGGTTCAGACGGTACTGTAGGTGCTAACAAAAACAGCATTAAGATTATAGGCGATCATACTGATATGTATGCTCAAGGATATTTTGTTTACGATTCTAAGAAGTCCGGCGGTATAACCATATCTCACTTAAGATTTGGTAAGAAGCCTATTCAATCCACATATCTTATTGACCATGCTGATTTTGTAGCTTGTCATAACCCTTCTTATGTAACTCGCTATGATATGTTAAGCGACTTAAAAGAAGGCGGAACGTTCTTACTTAACTCACACTGGGATGAAGAAGCTCTTGAAAAAGAATTGCCCGCTTCTGTGAAGAATCAAATAGCTAAGAAAAAGATTAGATTATTCAATATAGACGCAAGAAAGATTGCGCAAGAAGTTGGCCTAGGCAACCGCATAAACGTTGTAATGCAGGCAGCATTCTTCAAGCTTGCTAATGTTATTCCTTATGAAGATGCCGAAAAGTATATGAAAGAGGCAGCTAAGAAAACTTACGGCAAGAAAGGCGACAAGGTAGTTATGGCTAACTGTAACGCAATTGACCAAGCAATAAGCGGTCTTGTTGAAATAAAATATCCTGAAAACTGGGCTACTACAACAGAAGGCGCTCCTGTCGAAGAAGAACATGTTGATAAGTACTTCCAGAACTTTATCAAGGTTATATTGGCGCAACAAGGTGACAAATTACCTGTATCCGCATTTAACGCAGACGGTTCTGTTCCTACAGGCACAACACAATTTGAAAAACGCGGTATCGCACCTGTTGTTCCTAAATGGATACCTGAAAATTGTATTCAATGCAACATGTGCTCATTTGTCTGCCCTCATGCAGTTATTAGACCTTCGTTGGCTAAAACTGAAGATTTGGCTAATAAGCCTCAAGATTTCGTAACATTGCCTGCTCAAGCACAAAAAGGATATGAATTCAAAATCCAGATCAGCCCGTTAGATTGTACAGGTTGCGGTTCTTGCGCTAATGTTTGCCCTGCCAAGAATAAAGCTTTGGTTATGGTTGACATTGAGGACGTTCTTGAAAAAGAAAAAGTAAATTACGAATTCTCTAAGAAATTGCCTATTGTAGACAATCTATATAAAGTTGACACAATTAAAGGAAGCCAGTTCCGTCAGCCTTTATTTGAGTTCTCAGGCGCATGCGCTGGTTGCGGAGAAACTCCTTATATTAAGCTGGTAACACAATTGTTTGGCGATCGTATGATTGTTGCCAATGCTACAGGATGCTCAAGCATTTATGGCGGAAGCGCGCCTACAGTGCCTTATACCAAGAATGCTAAAGGCGAAGGTCCTGCATGGGCTAACAGCTTGTTTGAAGACAATGCAGAATACGGCTATGGTATGAAACTAGCATATACCCAAAGAAGAAACTTGCTTGCTGACCATATGTTAAAAGCAATCGAGTTGGGTGCAGATGAAGAAACCAAAGCAGCATTCAATGCATGGCTTGAAACAAAAGACGATGGCGATGCATCAAAGCCTACAAGCGAAGCTATAAAGCAAATTATAGACAAAAAGGTATCTGAAGCTAGCGGCGAGCTAAAAGAAGTATTGCAACAAATCGCAGAAGCAAAAGATTGCCTAGTTAAGAAGTCTATTTGGATCTTTGGTGGTGATGGTTGGGCTTACGATATCGGCTATGGCGGATTGGACCATGTACTTGCTTCTGGTGAAGATGTCAATATCTTGGTACTTGATACCGAAGTTTACTCCAATACAGGTGGTCAGGCTTCTAAGTCAACACCTACAGGTTCAGTTGCTAAGTTTGCTGCAAGCGGTAAATACACCAAGAAAAAGGATTTGGGTATGATGGCTATGAGCTATGGTTATGTATATGTAGCTCAGGTAGCTATGGGTGCTAACATGAACCAAGTTCTCAAAGCTATGATTGAAGCTGAAAAGTATAAAGGACCTTCACTCATTATTGCTTATGCTACATGTATCAACCACGGTATTGATATGTCCAATGGACAGCTAGAAACTAAGAAAGCAGTTGAAAGCGGTTATTGGCATCTATATAGATACAATCCTGAACTTGCAGAACAAGGTAAAAATCCTTTCATCTTGGATTCAAAAGAGCCTACAGGCGATTATAAAGAATTCATTTTGAAGGAAACACGTTATTCAGCATTGCAAAAGACCAATCCTGATGCAGCTTCTAAGCTGTTTGAAAAGGCTCAAAACGATGCTAAAGCAAGATTGGCTAATTATCAAAAACTTGCTCAAAAAACCGAATAATAATTTTAAGATAGCAAAAAAATCCCTCAAAATATCATTTGAGGGATTTTTTTATAATCTTTTTTAACACAGAATTATTCAAAATGCTGTTTTGGTATTTTGACAAGACAGCATTTTTATTTTTAGTATAATACGCAAAATGCGTATTATAGCAAAGGCTTTCGTCATATCATATTGTATGAAAGTCTGGGTAAAAAAGCTGTTGAAAATATTGCCGTATGTATTTTTGGCGGCTGTTTTGATATTAGTGCCTATTTTGGTATTTCCTTGTCTAAAAAAATCTGAACAAACGCCAAAACAAGATTATTCCGGGCTTGTTAATATGTGGCATATAGAAAATTTCGAAGGAGGAAGTTTTAACAGATACCAATATCTCTTAAGGCAAATGATAGAACTTGAAAAAAAGCATAAAGGCTTATTGGTCAGCATAAAAACGCTGACAGCTACAGAAGCTAGAAATCTAGTTGATCAAGGGCATTTGCCGGATTTGGTTAGTTTTGGAACAGGCACAGGCGATATTTTTTTGGACTATGCGGTTTCGTACCGCGGAAAGCTTAACATAAGAGAGGACTTTATAGTATCAGGAACGGTAGGAGATGAAGTAAAAGCTGTTGCATATATGACAGGTGGGTATTTTGTTTTGTGCAACAACAACTTTATGAAAGAAGCCTCAATTGACACAAAAGCCAATTTATTAGATAATATATACAAAGCAGGCTATACTTATAATAAAGGAAAAAGTATTAGATACTCAGTTGTTACGGCGAGAGAAAATAATTTGCCGCTTGCAGCAGTATTAAAAAACACATCACAAACCAGCATTGAAAATTCAATTTTATGGGCACCTAACCAATTTGAAGCATATAACAGCTTTGTTTCAGGTGCGGCGTGCATGTTATTGGGAACACAAAGAGATTTACATAGAGTCTTAAATCGCATCAGCCAGAATAACTTTTTTGAATTTGAAGTGCAATTTTTGCAAGGTTATACAGATCTTGTCCAATATGTAGCTATTACTTCAAAAGATCAAAACACTCAAGCAAAAGTGCAATTGATAATAGAATATCTTACCTCAGAGTCCGCACAACGAAGTCTTACAAGCGTAGGAATGTTTGGAGTCGATGGCACCAAATGTTACACTGGACAGCTACTAAAAGACATGGAAGCTGCGTTACAAAGCTCTTTGGTTATTCCTAATGCATTTATAAGCTCCAAAAAGTTGGATTCTCTACACGAATTGACGATATCGGCTACCAAGGGTAATCAAGAAACAAGAAATGAAATAAAAAGTCAATTGGGAATATAAATTTTGAATAAAATCATTAAAACAAGGATTAGTTATGATAAAATTTGGTAATATTGAAATATTGGAAAATGAAAATCTTGCCAAATATACGACTATGGGCATAGGCGGAAATGCAGATTATTTTATAAAAATCCGTTCTAAGCCTGACTTGTATGAAGCCGCCGAATGGGCGCATCAACACAATTTCCCTATTACTGTTATTGGACGCGGCAGCAAGCTTCTTATAAGTGACAAAGGCATAAGAGGCGCTGTAATTCAGCTTGTAGGTATGGATTCAATAGTAATAGAAGACCGTTTTGTATTTGCAGAAGCAGGAGCCAGTCTTATAAGGCTTGCCAACCTTACAGTATCGCAAGGACTTAGGGGACTAGAATGGGCTATAGGCATACCTGCATCTGTTGGCGGAGCAGTGCTGATGAATGCAGGCGCTTATGATGGCTCTATTTCAGACTGCATATTAGAAGTTGAGGTTTTTAACGGCTTTGGTTTTGAAAAACTAAGCAATGAACAGTGCCTTTTTGATTACAGACACAGCGTTTTTATGAACAAGCCAGATTTGATAATCACTTCTGCAAAAATTGGTCTAGTACCCGATACAAAAGAAAGGCTTGAACAAAAGGTAAAAGATTATCAGCAAAGACGCATATCATCTCAGCCAGTAGGCGGCAGAACATGCGGTAGCGTTTTTAAAAAAATGAAGGATATATCGGCTGGAGAAGTGCTGGATAAAGCGGGTTTAAAAGGCTATACAATAGGTGATGCTATGGTGTCGCCTGCCCATGCCAATTTTATAATCAACAAAGGTAATGCTACTTGCAAAGATGTTTTGATGCTGATAGAATATATGCAAGATACAATCTTTGATAAGACAGGAATAATGCCTGAATTGGAGATACGCATACTCGGAGAATTTTAATGAAATTTTTAGGCGATTATCATACTCACACCATATATAGTCATGCTTTGGGAACAATAGAACATAATGTCCAGCAGGCAGTGAAAAAAGGTCTAAAACAGATAGCGATAACCGATCACGGTTTTAGACACATGGTGTTTAACGTAAGACGATTTGACTTCAAATACATGAGAAAAGATATCAATAATATAAAGGACAAGTATGATATCGATATATTTTTGGGACTAGAAACCAATTTGCAGAGCAACAGCGGTAATATTGATATAAAAGACGAAGATATAGAAAATCTTGATATAATACTTTGCGGATATCATAAACTTATTTTTCCGTCTTCGCCGAAAGCGTTCTTTTCTTTCTATTTACCCAATCAATTTCCGCGCCACAAAAAATCAGATTTAAGACGCGGAAGAAATACAGAAGCTTATTTGAATGCTATTAATCGTTATCCCATAGACATAGTCGTGCATCCAAAATACGGAATTGAAGTTGATGTAGTTGAACTTGCCAAAGAGTGCAAAAGACTGGGCGTATATATGGAGCTTAACGGTAAACGCATAAGTATGACAGAAGAAGAAGTTCTTGCTGCAGCTGAAACGGGTGTTGGATTTATTGCTGATTCTGATGCTCATCAACCTGAAAGAGTGGGAGATTTGAGCCTTCCTATGCAGTGGATAGACAAGCTTAAGCTTAATCCTCAACAGATTGTCAATTTGGATAAAATCCCTGTATTTAGAAGTCGCATAAAAAAGGGGTTATAAAAAAATATGGATTTGCTTATTGTTAGTGGTATGAGCGGTGCAGGTAAATCTACCTGCCTTGACGCTTTGGAAGACTTGGGCTTTTATTGTATGGATAACATATTGCCTCAGCTTATTCCTGATGCAGTATATGCCATGGCAATAAGCAGGGAAAAAAATCATCAGAACTTCCGCATAGCCATAAGCGCTGATGCAAGAGTAGGTGAGTTTTTTTCAGGAATATATTCAGCATTAGATAAACTCAAACTTCATGGATATAATTATCGGCTTTTGTTTTTGGATGCCGAAGATGATGTTTTGGTCAATCGTTTTAACGAAACCAAAAGAGTTCACCCTTTGGCTAAGGGCATTCCATTATATCAGGCTATTGAACAAGAACGAAAAATGCTAAAAGATCTGAAAGATGCCGCCGATATTGTAATAGATTCTACATCTTTAGACATAAAAGGATTGAAGCAAAGAGTATATAATGAATTTGCCACTATGCAGAGTCATCAGGGTGTCGCAATTGTCACTTTTGGTTTTAAACGCGGCATTCCCAAAGACTGTGATATGGTTTTTGATGTAAGGTTTTTGGATAATCCGTATTATGTAAAAGAATTAAAGGATTTTACCGGCAAGGACCCTAGAGTTAGGGACTTTGTATTCAAAGACGGCAGAGCGGAAGAATTTTGTATGCTTGTTCTTAATCTTTTGCTTATGGTTTTGAAAGACTATCACAAAGAAGTAAAACAGCTTCTTACCATAGGCATAGGCTGCACAGGCGGAAAACATCGTTCGGTAGCAATAGGTGAACGTCTAAAAGAACTTTTAAGCGAAAGCGGATATAATGTTGAAACTTTTCATAGGAATCTTTTGATGGATTGATGTCAAATATGCCTAATAATATGAGCTTTTCTCAAATAGCCAAAAATGATATTATAAAAAAGACAATAGATGAAAGTTATGCTCTTATAGAGCTATCGGCAATTATTCATACTGCAGGCAGTATTGTTATTTCAAGAGGCAATCTAAGCGTAGAAATAGTAAGTGAAAACGAAAATCTTAGTTTGAGAATAGAAAAAATTCTTAATACTCTTTATGGAATTAATACACTAACGGTAGATAATATTCTTATAGGAAAACAGGTTTACAAAACAATTATTCCGCAAGAAGTTGCTCAAAATGTTTTACAGGATTGTGGAATAATAGGATATAATTTTGAAGGCGAACTTGAAATAACCAAAGGTATTGACCGCTATCTGATCATGGATGATCCAGGCAAATATGCTTATGTCCGCGGTGCATTTTTAGGCGGCGGATACATAGCAAAAGCAAAAGGTTATAGACTAGAGTTTGTTTTTTCAAATTCAACTTTGGCGTCTGACTTTCAAAAATTGTTAAGTAATTTGGGTATAATTTCCAAAAACATATTGCGAAAATCAAAATATGTATTATACTTAAGTAGTAGTGAAAATATATGTAATCTTTTGGCTGGCATAGGAGCAGATAAAGCTGTTTTGGACATATATAATGAGCTTGCACAACGATCAGTTAGAAATGTAGCCAATCGTACAGCCAATTGTATTAACGCCAATATTGACAAAGCTGTATATAATGCCGTCAAGCAAACTGAAGCAATAGCATATATAGAAGCTACAAAAGGATTGGATTTTTTACCTCAAAAGCTAAGAGAAGCAGCTCAGGCAAGAAAAAACAATCCTTCTGCGACATTGCAGGAAATGGCAGAAAAGTTAAATTTATCAAAAAGCGGATTGAATCATCGAATGTCAAAAATAATTGAAATATCTAACAAATTAGTGGAGGGCAATGATGCCGATAAAAGAAGTCACCGTTAAAAAAACAGGCGGATTACTAAATAAGGATGCAGCTCAATTAGTTCAAAGAGCTATGCGCTACGAAAGTGATATTTCTTTTTCGCAAAAGTTCAAAAAAATTAATGCCAAAAGTATTATGGGTGTGATTTCGCTTGGGCTGAAATACGGAGACAAAGTTGTTATTTCCGCTAAGGGTAATGATGCCGAACAGGCAATAGAAGATATCGCAGAAATTCTTGAAAAAGAATAATCAAATAATTTTTTTATATTTTTCAGCAGCTCATTTTAGAGCTGCTGATGTTGCTTTATAGTATTTTTTTAATTTTCTCTCTTATAATATACAACTTTTGCTTTTGGAATTTGTTGACATAAAAGTCAATAATGGTATCATAATACCTATGAAACAATTTGTCCATTTACATGTACATACCGAATACAGCTTGCTTGACGGTGCTATAAGACTTGATGAGTTATTTCAAAGATGCGCCGAACTCAATATGCCTGCGATTGCAATGACAGACCATGGCAATATGTTTGCAACGTGCAAATTTGACGCTGCGGCTGTTAATTTTACAGAAGGCGGAAAAGGCGATGTTGAGGCTTTTCACAAGGCTGGAAAGAAATATAATGTTAAGCCTATCTTTGGATGCGAATTTTATGTAGCACCTGATATGCACAAAAAAGAAAGCAACAACGGCAAAATCCCAAAATTTAACCACCTTGTGTTGCTTGCAAAAGACGAGGAAGGTTATGCAAATCTAGTTAAACTCAATTCTTTAGCATATACTGAAGGCTTATATTACAAACCCCGTATAGACAATGAACTGTTAAAAAAACATTCAAAAGGCTTGGTATGTCTTTCTGCTTGTATTGCAGGAGCTATTCCACAGGCTTTGCTTAACGGAAATGTTCAAGAAGCAGAAAGAATCGCCCTTATGTATAAAGAAATGTTTGGTAGGGACGACTTTTATATCGAGCTTCAAAACCATGGAATAGACAAGCAAATTATGGTGCTTCCCCAACTTATTGATCTAGCAAGGAGACTGGATATTAAGTTGGTTGCTACTAATGACTGTCATTATCTAAGAAAAAAAGACGCCGAAATGCAGAGCGTTTTGCAATGCATTTCATTTAGAGAAGTGCTTGACAATCGTACCGGTGGTGAAGACGGCGATTATTTTCCTACCCAAGAATTTTATTTAAAAAGCTATGATGAGATGCACGAGCTTTTTGGGTATGTGGAAGAGGCGTTAGACAATACTCTTGAAATTGCCGAAAAGTGCAATATGCGGCTTCAATATAGAAAATCGTTGTTGCCTAATTTTGTCCCTCCTGATAACAAACAGCCTTACGAGTATTTAAGAGAACTTACATATAACGGACTTAAGAAAAAATATAAGACTTTGACAGATAAGATAATTCAAAGAGCCGAATATGAACTTGATATAATCCATAGATTAGGTTTCGTTGAATATTATCTGATTGTTTGGGATTTTATACACTATGCCGAAAGCCAAGGCATTCCAGTAGGTCCAGGCAGAGGAAGCGGTGTAGGCAGTATAGTCGCATACGCTACGGGTATCACAAAAGTAGAGCCTTTGCAATATAATCTGCTGTTTGAAAGATTTTTGAATGAAGAAAGAGTATCCATGCCTGACTTTGACGTGGACTTTTGCTTTGAACGCCGCGGCGAAGTTATTGATTATGTTGTTAAAAAGTATGGCGCCCAAAACGTTTCTCAGATAGTTACTTTTGGAACATTGGCTATGAAAGCAGCCATAAAAGACGTTGCGCGTGTTTATGGCGAGCCGTATAGTTTGTCTGATAGAATCACTAAAACCATAGGCATGGTAGATAAAAAAGCCAAACTAAAAGATTTGGTTGGACTGGGCAAAAATGACTTTATCAATCCTGATCTAAAAGCCATGTATGAAAGTGATCCTTCTGTAAAGAAAATTATTGATATGGCTATCAGAATAGAAGGTATGCCTCGTCAGACAGGCATGCATGCTGCAGGCGTGGTTATTTGTAAAGATGTTATAAGCGACCATGTACCTTTGCAAATGAGCGGTACAGATATAACAACCCAATTTGATATGATAGAAGTTGAAAAACTTGGACTTCTAAAGATGGACTTTTTGGGGTTGAGAACGCTTACCGATATTTCAAAAGCTATTGAACTTATTAAGCAAACCAAGGGTATAGAAATAGATTTCTATAACATGGAATATAACGATCCTAATGTATATAAGCTTATAAGCGATGGCGATACGCACGCTGTGTTCCAGCTAGAAGGTGAAGGCATGAAGAACTTTATGAGAAGTCTAAAGCCGACCTGTCTAGAAGATATTATCGCTGGTATTTCAATATTCCGTCCTGGTCCTATGAAGTTTAAAGACCAATATGTCGAAGGTAAAAATAATCCAGCCAGCATAAAATACGATCATCCTTTACTAGAACCTATTTTGAAGGTTACTTACGGCGTTATCGTATATCAAGAACAGGTTATGCAGATTGTTAGAAGCCTTGCCGGATACTCTCTTGGTCGAGCTGATATCGTGCGTCGTATGATGGCCAAGAAAAAAGAATCCGAAATGAAAAAAGAGATTCAAATCTTTTTACACGGCGATCCTAATAACCCTAATATTGTAGGTGCAGTAAAAAACGGCGTGCCAGAAGATGTTGCGGTCAAAATATTTAACAAAATATTGGACTTTGCAGCGTATGCGTTTAATAAGTCGCATGCTGCAGCTTATGCATATCTTGCATATCAAACAGCATATTTGAAATGCTATCACAAAGTAGAATATATTACCGCTGTTCTTAATAACCGAATAACCAATATAGACGAAATAAAAAACTATCTTATGTACTTAAAAGAATGCAATATAAAAGTATTGCAGCCTGATATCAACAATTCTCAGACAATGTTTTCGGTGGAAAACGGAAATGTCAGAATAGGACTTGCAGCGATAAAAAATGTAGGTATCAAAGCTATTGAAAGCATAATACAAGAGCGTGAAAAAAACGGCAAGTTTGTTAATTTCAACGATTTCATAAAAAGAGTGGATAGTTCGGTTCTTAACAAAAAACTGCTGGAAAGTTTGATTTTGGCAGGAGCATTTGACTGCTTGGGTGCATATCGCAGTCAATTAATGGGCATATATGAAAGTCTAATTGAGCGTACTGCCCAAGAAAAGAAAATGAGAGAAACAGGTCAAATGTCCCTGTTCGATATGATGGGCTCAAAAACTGAAGAAGATGAATTACCTAAAGTAAACGAATACACACTAAAGGAAAAATTAGCTAAAGAAAAAGAGGTCTTGGGCGTTTATATTACAGCACATCCTTTGGATGAATATAGAGAAAAGCTCCTGACTTTTGGCTTTTCTTCAAGAACGCTAGAAGACACATCAATCGATGAAGAAGGTACTGTTCATTATGTAGCCGTAACAGACAAGATGAAAGTTGAGTGCGGTGGTATAATTGTTGAAGCAGGGAAAATATTAACAAAAAAGACCAATCAAGAAATCGGCACTTTAAGGCTGGAAGATTTGTACGGCACATTGGAAATTTTAGTAGGGACTAGAAATTATAAACAACTAAAGCCCAAAATGATTCAAGATACTATGGTAACGATAAAAGGTACCTTGTCAGTTAGAGAAGGCGAAAAGCCTGTAATTTGGGCAGACGATATAATTCCTTGGACAGAAAACACTTTTACCGCCCAAGCCAATGTCACTCATAAATTATATCTTAGAATGAATGTCAAACTAGATTCCGATGGCGATCCTGATTATCCAGATGAGCTTATGAATATAATATATGCACATATGGGCGATAGTCCAGTCATTGTAATGGATGCCAAAACAAGACAAACCTATCGCATGCCTGTCAATGTAAATGTTCATAATGGCTTATTAGTGGAATTGCTGGCAGTATTGCCTGCTGATGATATTAGACTTGTTACAAAGTCATAAAATATTTTTATATAAAGTTTTTGGAAAGTTGATAAATTTATAGTATAATAATATAAGAAAATGGTAAGTTTTATATTCATTATTTTAGGAGTTTATGATGTTCAAAGGTGAGGCTGATTCATATATCGTTATAAAAGCACTTAATGACGATGTCAGTATTATCGGCTTATCACGCGGCGACGAAACCAGACCGCAGCACACCGAAAAACTGGGCAGCGGGGAAGTAATGATTGCGCAATTTACCGAAAAAATTTCGGCAATCAAGATCAAAGGCAATGCCGAAATCTATACTGCATACGGAATTATTAAAAGCGAATCAAAAAATACTAAGCATTTATAAGGATACATTATGAAAAGAATTGGTATAATGACAAGCGGCGGCGATGCGCCGGGAATGAATGCTGCAATAAGAGCAGCGGTAAGATATGGAATATATCTGGGCATGGAAGTATTTGGAATTGAGAGGGGCTATACCGGACTTATCAATGATACAATCCAACCGCTCAATATGAGAAGCGTGTCTGATATAATTCAGCGCGGTGGTACTATACTTAAGACCGCAAGATGCCCTGAATTCAAAGAAAAAGCAGGTCAGGACAAAGCGATCGAAGTTATCAAGAAAAGAGGCTTGGAAGGCATTATTGTTATCGGGGGAGACGGTTCATTTATGGGCGCTAAGATTTTGTCCGAACGCGGAATCCCGACAATAGGCATTCCTGGTACTATTGACAATGACTTGCCCTATACTGATTTTACTTTGGGCTTTGATACGGCTTGCAACACAGCACTAGACGCTATCAACAAACTTCGTGACACTATGACCTCTCATGAACGTATTAGCATTGTCGAAGTTATGGGCAGACATTGCGGAGATATAGCTTTGTATGCGGGTATAGCAGGCGGTGCCGAAATGATTTTGGTACCTGAAAAGCCGTTCACAATAGAAAGCATTTGTGAAAATCTTATTCATAACTATGATTCAGGCAAGAAGTCAGGCATTATTGTTTTGGCTGAAGGTGCTGGTCATGCAGAGGTTTTGGCAAAAGAGCTTAGCGAAAGAACTAATTTCGTAGTAAAAGCAACTGTTTTAGGACATATTCAGCGCGGCGGTGCACCTTCTATGGTTGACCGTATTTTGGGTACACGTTGCGGCGTTCATGCTGTAGAGCTTCTTAATAAAGGTATTGGAAACCGCGTAGTAGGTATAAGAAATAACAAAATAATAGATATGGACATTATAGAAGCTGTATCTATGAAACGTAATTTTGATGAAGAATTGTATAAAATAGCGCAAATAGTTTCACTTTAAAATAAAAAAGAACCGCCTACAAAAGGCGGTTTTTTTGTGTTATTTTTAAGATTATTTCAAAACAAATGTTGCGCATTCGGCGCTTTCGTCTGCTGCTAAAACTGTTATGCCTATCGCATGGCATTTGTCGTGCTTTTGGAAGATGCAGGGTGCTATACAATTAACTTTAGTGTCCACGCTGTAATCAGGTTTGGTCTCATCCATTCCTATTTCAAACATTGTATCGGCTTTTTTGCCTTCGTCGATTGTATAAGTGTGACATTCTGAATTGGCTGCGACCTTGATTTCATCAGCGCAACAGCAATAGCCTTTGTTATATACACATACTTTCATAGCACATTTTAAATCTTTCATAACATACACCTTCTTTAATGATTATAGTCTATACATAGTATGTTTTATGATTTTAACTTTTATACTTTGTAATTATTAAGGCTTTTGTTGAAAATAGCTGGGGCATATGATATAATTTTAATTCACAAGGAGTTAGTATGAAAGTAATATTATTAAAAGATGTACCTACTCAAGGAAAAGCTGGAGAGCTTTTGGATGTCAGCGATGGCTATGCCAGAAACTATCTTATAAAAAACAAGCTTGCAATAGAAGCAACCCCTGCCAAAATCAATGAGATTAATCAAAAGAAAGAAGCAGAAGCGCGCAGGCGTGCCAAAGAACGTGCTGAGGCGCTTGAAAAAGCTGAATTAATTAGAAAAGCCCATATAACACTAAAGGTTAAATGCGGAGCCAACGGCAAAGTTTTTGGTTCGATTCAATCCGCTAATATTGCTGATGAACTCAAAAAACAAGGCATAGAAGTTGACCGCAAGAAAATAGTTCTGCCTCAGCCTATAAAAACAGCAGGAGAATACGAAGTGGAAATAAGACCTTATCCCGAGATCGTTGCCAAACTGAAGGTAAGCGTATTAGAGGATAAGTAAACAGAGCTAAAAATGCAAAACAGCCGTCTTAATAAAAGGCGGTTTTTTGTTGAAAAACACTTGATATTTATGTTAAAAACATCCATAAAATTAGGGGATTTTTTTGATACTATCTTACTAAGTTTGTGCTAAAATCTAACTCATTAGGAGCTTATATGTTTCAGACTTTAGCAGTTTCATGTGTAACTTGTATCGGCATTATATTGTCGATTTTATTTTTTCCAAATATAAAAATTAAGAAGTTTAGCATTGCTACTTATTGGTTAATAGCCCTTTTAGGAGCTTTTGTTTTGATTTTAATTAAAAGTGTAGAATTTGGCAATGTCATAAAAGCACTTACCAATAATTCAAGCAGCATTAACCCGATAAAAATTCTCGTACTGTTTATATCAATGTCCATTTTGTCCATATATTTGGATAGTTTGGGATTTTTTGAATATATGGCTAATATTGCGGTAAAGAGATCTAGCGGAAGTCAATATAAGCTGTTTATATATTTGTATCTGATAGTTTCTGTTCTTACTATCTTCACTTCCAACGACATAATAATCTTGACCTTTACACCGTTTATATGCATTTTTGCTCGTCAGACCAAAATCAATCCCTTGCCGTTTTTGTTTTTGGTATTTGTAGCGGCCAATACCTGGAGCTTGTTTTTGATCGTGGGTAATCCGACCAATATATATCTTGCAACATTTTTGAATGTCAGTTTTTTTGATTATCTAAAGGTAATGTTTTTGCCTGCAATTTTATCAGGTCTAACGTCATTTTTATGCTTGTTTTTGATTTTTAGAAAATCATTAAAAAAGCCTATTCAAGCTGTTCAAACACAAACAGTTATTCAAGACAAGTTTCTGCTTACAATAGGCATCGTACATCTTGCTGGCTGCATTATTTTGATTGCAATATCTTCTTATATAAAAATAGAAATGTGGCTAATATGCTTATTTAGTGTAATCAGTCTGTTTTTGATTACTTTGATCTACAAAGCAATTAAAAGATCTAAGCCAAAAGAACTGTTAGTTTGTCTAAAAAAAGCGCCTTGGGAGCTTATACCTTTTATACTGTCTATGTTTGTAATCGTGCTGTCCTTAAACAATGCTGGGGTTCTTAATATAATAGCTTCTTATTTGTCTAAAGGTGTTACAGAAATTAATTTTGGAGTTGCTTCTTATTTAGCGTCCAATGTCATAAACAATATACCTATGAGTATAATGTTTGGGGACATCTTGACGCATTTATCTCAAGAAACATTATTAAAAGGCTTGTATGCCGCCGTAATCGGTTCTAATCTAGGCACTATACTTACTCCTATTGGAGCCTTGGCAGGCATTATGTGGACAAATATACTCAATCGTTACGGTATAAAATTTAGGTTTATAGACTTTGTTAAATACGGAATTATTATATCCGTTCCTACACTTGCTATGTCCATATTTGGACTATGGATAATGCTATAAGTCTTCAGAAATATAGTTCAAAACAAAGTGATTTTTATTAAACTTAATTAGTCCTTCATCACGCATTTTGCATAATTCATTGGACATTGCGCTTCGGTCTATTGAAAAATAATCAGCTAGTTGCTGGCGGTTAAATGGAATATCAAAAGACGAGCTGTTGGCTTTTTGGGATTGTGAAGACAGATAAGACAATAGCTTTTTTCTAGTCGTTCTTTGAGAAAGATGTTCGATTTTTTCGGACAAAAGAAGATTTTTTTGCGCCATTATAGCTAAAAGATTTTTTATTAATTGGATATGAAATTGACAGCTTGATGAGCATGTGGTGAGTATCTGAGTTATATTCATAAACATAATTAAGGTGTTTTCTTGAGCGACAACGCTTATGTTGACAGGTGTATTTTGTAGACATGCATAAGTTTCGGCAAACAACTCTCCAGGGGTTATTTCAGAAATAATATTGCGGTTTCCCCAATAATCTTCTTTTTGGATATGCACGCTGCCGCTTAATACCATGCCGATAGAGTTAATAATATCGCCTTTATGCAGCACAAACTCATTTTTTTGATATGACTTTTTATATATGGACAAGCAAGAAAGCAAAGACGGTATATCATCAATTTTTATGCCGTAAAAAAGTGAAGATTCTTTTATAATTTCAAGATATTTTTCCATCAAACTATGCCTTTTCGTTGTAAAAACAACAGAAATTTGATTTTGATTATAGTATCATATTATTACAAAAAGTCAATAGAGAATTAAAAGGTTTAGGGAGTTTAAAAATGGTTAGAAAAATAATTCAAATCAATGAAGAATTATGTAACGGCTGCGGGCTTTGTGTACAGGCGTGCCATGAAGGGGCAATAGGCATTGTTGATGGCAAGGCTAAGCTGTTAAGAGATGATTATTGCGATGGATTGGGTAATTGTTTGCCTGCTTGTCCTACAGGCGCAATCACTTTTGTGGAAAGAGAGGCATTGGCGTATGACGAACAAGCGGTAAAGGCTAATATGCAAAAGAAA
>DATCJR010000212.1 GCA_036562685.1 Clostridia bacterium
TTCAGATTTTTCAAATGATTATAATGATGTAAATAATGATGATTATTTTGATTCGGATGTTAATCCGGATTATGATAATGATTTTGATAATAATTATTCTGAAAATGGTTATGTGAACCAAAATCCTGAGGATTTTGAAGAGTATGATGAAAGTTATCTTTCTAAAGATCAATTTTATGATGATCAACAAATGGATGATTATATGTATCAAAATGATAATCAACAAAAAAATGAACCTTTGCCTGCAGAACCTATGATTTCAGATTCTGAAGAAATTGACACTTTGTTAAAAAATATTAGCGAAAAATTAGAAAAGCTTGAAGCCAAAGAAAAACAAGCGCCTGCTAATACACCGTTTTATGCTCAAAATCCCATGCCTTATGTATTTATACCCAATCAAAGTTCTGGGAATGAAGTCATATTAAATGAACTGGCAAAACTTAGAGAGGACAATTACCGAATGCAGCATTCCCAAGAACTACAAAGGCAACTTTCAATGTTAAAAGATGAATTAAACTCAAAGTTAGCTGCACTTGATAAACAAAATAAAAATACTTCTAAAAAAGAAGAGCAAAAAGATTCAGAACAAGCTGCCAAGAACGATTCAGTTTTGCTAGAAGAACTCAAAAAAATCAATCAAAAAATTGAACAGTTAGAAAACAAAACATCTAATTTTACTTCAACTCAAGATATAAAACAGATTTTGGATCAAATAAATCGTCTTGAAAGTCGTTTAAATGCTAAGGCTGAAGAGACATCCATTTCAGGTCAATATGAAGCTGAAATTAATGATATTATTAATCAGGTTAAAAACATTTCATCAAAAAATGACGATGTTTTGGCATATATAAAAAGCCTAAGAAATACTTTGGGTTTGAGCACTATTTCGCAAACAAACGAAAAAGGCGAAAAGGATTATTCTAAATTAGAACAAGCGTATGCCGAATTTAGAACTTCAGTAGCTTCAGACAATCTTTATACAAAAATTACAGCTATTAAAAAGTTTAATGAGTATATTGCTGAACTGCCTGCAGGCGAGCGCGAAGATATAGCTTCTGATTTTTATAGAATCAGAAACAAAGTGTTTGGTACTATTTTGACTCCCGAAATTGCTGCCGAACTTATATATAATACAATTGCTGCAGATAAAGAAAAGGAAATTTACTATTATTTTGAATTAAAAGGCGAATTAGATAAGGCCAATTCTTATGATTTGGTTAATGTAGCAGATAAATTTTTGAAGTTAAGAAACAAACTGCAAAATAATCAATATGTTACTTACAATCAAAATCTATATAACGATTTGATTGAAGCCAATTCTGATTATGAATATGATCAATCTTCTTTATCACAAGAAAGACTTAAAAGAGCAAAGGAAATATTTTCTACACTTAGAATAGGTGATATTGTTCCTATTAATGATTATTCAAAGTTTAGACCTTCTCAAAACTTTGAATCAATTTCAGATAAGCTTAATGAAATTCATAAGCTTATTAAAGAAACAGATCATTCTGTTTTGACTGAGCTTAGCGCAAAACTAGATTCAGTAGTTAACGATATAAAATCTGTTTTTGGCGATAAAGATTTAAGCATAGATAACGGTAATATAAATCAAGTTTTAGATGAAATTACAGCATTAAAAGAAAATCTTGTCGTTGTAGGCGAACAAAGACATCAAGAAATTCTTAATGAAATTTCGGCTTTAAAAAATGATTTTGCTAATAAAAACATTTCTGAACAGGATTATGATATCAAGGCACAGTTATATGCTTTGCAAGAGGAAATAAGAGAGAAATATATCAATAATGATCTTGCAATTCTAAATTCTGTTAATGAAATTAAAGATCAGCTAAGTGTTTTATCTGATATTTCTGAACTTGATGATGTTCCAGGCGTTAGCAATGAAGAAATATTAAATGAAATAAAAACTTTAAAAGAACAGCTATATGTTCAAAAGGGTGAGTTTGACCCTGAAATTTTAGATGAAATCCGCAATTTAAAAGAATTGCTGGCAACTTCTAAAAAAGAGGAATCATATAGCGATATTATTAACGGGCTTAATAATATTGAAAAACGCCTTGATGAAATTAATCAATCTGAAAAGCAAGATTATAATACTATATTAACTTCAGCTTTAGAGGTTTTAACTCATCAAATTGACGAATTATCCGAAAAAACTCAAAATCTTGGTAAGATAGATAATAGTGAACTTTTAAACGAAATTGCTGATTTAAAAACACAAATTCAGTCTATTACAGTACCTACTGTTGTTAACGAAGGCGGAGAAAAGGTTAAGTTAGATTATAGCGAACTTAATGAGCAGTTAGACAAAATCAATAATGCGTTAGCAGGTTTGCAAAACGTAAGAGAAGATGATTCAAACAATGACCTAGCTATAAATGTCTTTAGAGACAGCATGATAGAGGTGCTCAATGAAATAACTTCGCTAAAAGATGAGGTTATTTATCAAACTGAAAGAAACGATAATATTATAAATGAGATTAATTCATTAAGACAACAACTTACTGAAAATTCTTCGGAATATGCTCAAAACACCGATGCAGTTTTGACCAATGAGCTAAATGAAATAAAAGAATTAATCAATACTCGTTTAAATGATTATGAGCAAAGTAAACAGGCTTATCAGAGTATTCTAGATGAATTTGGCAGCTTAAAAGAAATGCTCGCTCAACAGAATACTCAAAGCATGCCTATTGCTGGAAATATTGATAATACGGAAGTATTAAAAACATTAAATGAACTTAAAGAAGATTTGTTAATCAGCAAAGCAGATACTGATAATTCATTTATTGTTGAAACTTCTTCAATCAGAGAACAGTTAGGCGCGTTAAAAAAGACGTTAGACTTTAATAAGATATCTGAAGATATAACTGAACTAAAAGAAAGCATTAAAACAAATCAGCCTCAGATTGATACTCAAGTAATAAGAGAAATCATTAGAGAAGAACTTCGGAATACTAGAACAAGCGAACTAACTTTGGGAATAGCTGCTATTGAAAAGCAAATGGCAGAATTAAAGCAAGAATTATCTCGTCGTCATGAGGCAGATACTGCAACGCTTAATTTTATGGTTCAGATTGCTGCAATGCTTGATAAGCAGCAGCATAGTGATGAAAGCGAAAATTCTTCATTAATAAATGATGTAAATAAGTTAAAAGATGAAATTAACAGTTTGAAAACTACCAAAAACGATAAAATTGCTGAAGAATCAGAGAAGTTTACAAAAACATTGTCTTCATTAAAAGAAGATTTATCTCATATCGCACAAATAGCTGAACTTGATGATGATAATGCTGATACTAATGTTACAATGAAAGAAGCGGTTGCCGAACTTGATTTTAATGCAGTTAAGGATGAAAAAGATAAAGAGGCTACGCTTAAACAAAACGATGAATTAACGCAAAAAGAACTTTTGAGAAAGCAATTGTTAGAAGGCGGATTGCCTGCTAGCAGCGTAGATGAGATAATTAACAGCATTTACCCAAAAGATTAATAAGGTGATTAGGTTACAATAAAAGATTAATAAAAATTGACCAATTGACCGCTCGATGGTATTTTATTATTACAAATTAAGAAAAATATTATTGGAGGTCAATTATGGAAAATATAAAAAGCATTTTAAATAAAGAAGTAGCAAATTTTGCTGTTCTTTATACAAAACTACATAATTATCATTGGTACGTTAAAGGCAAATTATTTTACACATTGCATTCAAAACTAGAAGAACTTTATGATGCTGTAACAGGATTTTATGACGATGTTGCAGAAAGACTTCTTATGATTGGCGGACGTCCTGCAGCTACTTTGAAAGAATATTTGGCATTAGCAACTATTCAAGAAGCAAGCGGCAATGAAACAACTGAAGACATGATAAAGACTGTCTTAAAAGATTTTGAAAAAGTTATTGGAGAACTTGCAGAAGGAATAAAGGCTGCTAACGAAGCAGGCGATGATGTAACAGCAGATTTGCTAGTTGGTATTTCAAAAGACTTACAAAAACAGGCATGGATGCTAAGAACAGTAACTGAATAAATATTATAAAAAAGTCTAAACGGCGTGATATTTCACGCCGTTTTTTATTTAACAATCTGTGTTAAGAATAAAACACAGACTGGAAATCTTAAGATGAAACTCTTATTATTTCTCCGCCTAATTGTCTGAATTTTTCTTCAATAGCATAATATCCTCGGTCTATATGATAAACATTATTAATTACCGTAGTTCCTTTAGCAGCAAGGCCGGCTAAAACCAAAGCAGCACCGCCGCGAAGATCCATAGCAGTAACTTCTGCGCCTTGCAGATGACTTACACCGCGTACAATTGCCATGCGATCTCTTACAGTAATATTAGCGCCCATTTTTATCAATTCCGGACAGTGTTTGAATCTTGTTTCAAACATATTCTCTATAATCATACATGTACCGTCTGAAATTGCCTGAAGTGCAGTCATAGGTGCTTGCAAGTCAGTAGGAAAGCCGGGATAAGGTAGGGTTTCTATTATTTGAGCGGTTATAGGCCTTTGTTTGCACTCGATTTCGATGTAATTAGGACCGATTTGAAACTCGCATCCGCTTTCACGCAGTTTAGCTATCAAAGCATATAGGTGCTCGCTTTGAAAATTATTTACTTTAATTTTTCCGCCGCATATTGCACAAGCAATAAGATATGTTCCGCCAATTATGCGATCAGGAATAGGGGTGTATTCACAATCAGTCAATGTTTCTACGCCCTGAATAGTTATTGTACTTGTTCCTGCACCAGAAATTTTTCCGCCCATTGAGTTTATAAAGTTTTGTAAATCAATAATTTCAGGCTCTTTTGCCGCATTTCTTATCTCAGTAGTTCCTTCAATCAAAACTGCAGCCATCATAAGATTTTCAGTAGCGCCTACACTGGGATAATCAAGATGAATAACTCCGCCTCGCATATTTGTGCCGTCGCAGATAATAAAACCATGTTCTTCTTTAATCTTGACATTAAGGTCTTTTAATCCTTTTAGATGCAGGTCAATAGGACGAATTCCAATATCACAACCGCCTGGATAAGAAACTTTGGCTGCTCTAAATCTGCTTAAAATTGAACCAAGCATAAAAATAGAAGAACGTATTTCTCTAGCAAGGTCTTGAGGAATTTCCCAACTATGTGCTTTGATGCAATTAATGTGAAGATCTCTGTCATGCCATGTATACGTACAACCCAAAGTTGACAAAATGTTTAGCATGTTATATACATCTGTTATTGGCATAATATTATGTAATACAGTTTTTCCGCTGTTAAGTATGCTTGCTGCCAATATTGGTAAAACTGCGTTTTTGGATGTGTCAACCGCTATTTCGCCATGCAACGGTTTGCCGCCCGTAATAATAAGTTTTTCCTTATTTTTATCCATTGTGTTACTCCAATTTCTTCGAATGTGTTTTTAGGGCTTTTTCGTTTTTGTGCAAAAAAACAATTTGGTTGGACATTACATAATATGGCAGAGGAAGAATATTGGTTAATAAATTAGGAGGTAATGAAAGGCTGTTAAAGACGCAGAGCATTAACACAATGAAAAGAATAAAATATATAATTAATATAAAGTTTTATCTCATTATAAAAGTAACAAATATAGTTAATAATAATTGGTGTTTATATAGTGCAGATCTCACAGTCAAATATTGACATCACTTGATAGGCATTTTATCTTATGTTATAATACATAAAAATAAGGAGACGTTATGGCTGAATTTATTCCCAACAATGATGAAATTCAAGAATCCGCGATTAATAATTATAAAATGCCGCGAATTTTAAAAATGATTGCTTTGCGCGGTTTGGTGATTTTCCCTTATATGAGTGTTAGTTTTGATATAGCAAGGGACAAATCTCTTTTTGCGCTGAATAAAGCATTAGAAAATGATGAGCAGATTTTTTTGGTTACTCAAAAACATGCCTCTCAAAACGATCCTGCTCCTAAAGATATATATCGAATTGGTACCATATGCAAAATAAAACAAGTACTTAAGATGCCTGGAGATACACTAAGAGTTTTAGCTGAAGGTATAGAACGTGCAGAGATTGAAAGTTATCACAGCATTAAGCCTTACTTTGAAGTCGTTTTAAAAGATATGCCTGCTGATAATTCAGATCCTTTACTTATCGAAGCTATGAAAAGAATAGCTAAAGAAAACTTTGAAGAGTATTCAAGATATGATACCAAAATTGTTACTGATAACTTTGCACATATCGATATAGAGACTGAACCTGAAAAGTTTGTTTATGCGGTAGGACAGTATATTTATACAAAAGAATCTGACAGGCAAGAGCTGTTATCTATTAATAATCTTGATAAAAAGCTTCAGATGATAAGCGAATCTTTGGCTCAGGAAATTGAAGTGCTGAAGATTAAGAAAAAAATAGATAACCGTGTCCGCAAGCAAATGGACAAAAATCAAAAAGAATATTATCTTCGCGAGCAGGCTAGAGCAATTCATGAAGAGCTTGGAGACGGGGACGAAGACCTTGTTGACTATATAAATAAAGCAAAGGAGCTTAAGCTTCCTCAAGAGGCAATGGAAAAAGTCGAAAAAGAAGTTAAACGACTTCAAAAGATGAGTTCAACTTCTCCTGAAGCTGGAGTTTCTCGTTCTTATATAGAGTGGATTTTGGATATTCCTTGGACCAAAGCCACAGAAGATAACTTGGACTTGCAAAGAGCAAGAGAAATACTTAATGAAGACCATTTTGGTTTAGAAAAAGTAAAAGAAAGGATATTGGAATATCTTGCTGTATTGCATTTGACCAAGACATTAAAAGGACCTATTCTTTGCTTTGTTGGCCCTCCTGGAGTAGGAAAGACATCAATTGTTAAGTCAATTGCAAGAGCGTTGGGTAGAAACTTTGTATCCATGTCTTTGGGTGGAGTTAAAGATGAGGCTGAAATTAGAGGTCATCGTCGTACTTATATTGGTGCCATACCCGGCAGAATTATATATCATATGAAACAGGCTGGAACAACTAATCCTGTATTTTTGTTTGACGAAATAGATAAGATGTCGAGTGATTTTAGAGGCGACCCTGCTTCTGCAATGCTGGAAGTTTTGGACCCTGAACAAAATTACCAATTTAGAGATCATTATTTGGAAATACCTTACGACCTTTCCAAGGTTATGTTTATAACTACCGCAAACAGTATTGAAACTATCCATCCTGCGCTTATTGACCGTATGGAAGTAATAGAACTAAGCGGTTATACAGAAGAAGAAAAATATGAAATTGCGACCAAGTTCTTGTTGCCTAAACAGATGAAAAATCACGGGCTTGATAACACAAAGATAGAGATAGAACCAAACGCAATGTATAAAATTATTAATAATTATACAGGTGAGTCTGGAGTAAGAAGCTTAGAGAGAGAAATAGCTGAAATCTGCAGAAAGGTTGCTTTAGATATAGTTGAAAAAGGCAACCAATCTGAACACAAAATAACATCAGATAATTTAATCCGTTATCTTGGAGTACCAAAATATCGTGATAATGAAATGAATGATCATGATGAAATCGGAGCTTCTACAGGTCTAGCTTGGACTTCAATAGGCGGAAAAACCTTAACAATTGAAGTATCCTTAATAGATGGTGGTAAGGGAGACATAATTTTGACAGGCAATCTTGGAGATGTAATGAAAGAGTCTTGCCGTACTGCTATAAGCTTGATCAAGGCCAGAGCAAAAGAATGGAATATAGACCCGACTGTATTTAATAAAACAGATATTCATATTCATGTGCCTGAAGGTGCTACTCCAAAAGACGGTCCTAGCGCAGGCATCACAATAGCTACTGCGATTTTATCAGCGTTTACCCAACGTGCAGTTAAGAAAGAAGTTGCTATGACAGGAGAGGTTACGTTGAGAGGCAAGGTATTGCCTATAGGCGGACTAAAAGAAAAAATGCTTGCAGCAAAACGTATGGGTATTAAAAAGCTGATTATACCTAAAGAAAATGAAAAGGACTTGATAGATATACCTGATAGCATAAAAGAAAAAATGGAAATTATTATGGTAGATGATATTTCTAGCGTGTTTAAAAATGCAATAGTATGATAAATAATGTTACCATAAAAAAAGCGCAATTTATTAAGTCTATTGTTAATATAAAAGATTTGCCCCAAGATGATATAGCGCATATTTGCGTTTTAGGAAAATCCAATGTGGGCAAGTCTTCTTTTATTAATAAACTTTGCAACAATTATAAACTTGCCCGTGTTTCAAAAGAAGCAGGTCGGACAAGAATGCTTAATTTCTTTTTGATCAATGACGGCGCATTTTATCTTGTGGATTTTCCGGGATACGGCTATCAACAGAGCGGAAAGAGCTTTAATTTGTTGTGGGGTAATTTAATAGAAAAATATTTTTCAATATGCCCCAAAATCCGTCAGGTATTAGTGCTTGTAGATATTAGACATGAGCCTACTCAAAACGATATTGATATGGTTCAGTATCTTTATGTAAATCAAATACCGTTTTGCGTGCTTGCATCAAAATCAGATAAAATATCTAAGTCTAAAATACCTGTCTCTGTAAATATGTTAGCGAGTCATTTGAGAATAGGGAAAGACAACATTATACCGTTTTCATCTGAAAATGGTCATAATATTGATAAAATAACACAATTTATTTTTGAAAAAGTCAATATAGATACAAGTGCATAAAAAAAGGCGGTCAAACCGCCTTTTTCTTTTAGTTATAAAACAATTCTTTCATACTATATAAGCCGTTAGGTTTACTTAATAAAAACTTTGCAGCTTTTATCGCACCTAGAGCAAACATTGTTTTGCTTTGTGCTGTATGAGTTATAGTTATGGTTTCGTCTTGACCAAAAAAGCTTACAGTATGCTCACCAACAACAGAACCGCCTCTTAAAGAATGCATTCCTATTTCATCTTTTTCTCTTTTTGAATTGGTGCTATGACGTCCAAAAGTTAGATGTCTGGGTTTTTTTAGCCCTTCGTTAACACTTTTTGCAAGCATTATTGCAGTACCTGAGGGGGAATCAACTTTTTGATTATGATGTGTTTCTACTATTTCTATATCAAATCCTTTACAAAGTTTATTTGCAGCAGATTTAATGAGTTCACACATTACCGCAATGCCAAAAGACATATTTCCTGATTGAAGTATGGGCAGAGTTTTGGATGCTATTCTGATCTGTTCGAGCTGTTTGTCTGTATAACCTGTGGTAGCTAAAACAACGGGAATTGATTTGCTTTGAGCATATTCCAATAAAGGAGTTAACGCTTCTGGACGTGAAAAATCAATTATACAGTTTATATTATCAGGCAGATCGTTGTAACTATTAAAAACAGGAATATTTACATCTTTAACTTCTGACTTGTCCAAGCCTATTATACTATCTATTTCTTTGTCTTGTTGCGCTGCGGCTAAAAGTGTATGTCCCATTTTTCCGCCTATGCCGCATATCAAAAGATTTATCATATTATTTCCTCAAATGTTCAAATTAGGTATCAGCTTTTTAAGTTCATTGATCAATACAGTT
>DATCJR010000213.1 GCA_036562685.1 Clostridia bacterium
AATTTAAAAAACACATTAATATCCGAGAATATTTTTAATGACAGTTGCAAATCGGGATATATTGAGTTTTTTTCTTCAGACCCAAAATACGAACAGTTATATAAAGATTTTTGGCAAAGCATAATACATAAAAAGTTTTGAAAAGAGTATATTTGCTCTTGCCAAAGATTGGAAGATAACTTATAATACAAGTATGAGATTATTTCTGACTAATGATGATGGCATTTTGGCAAAAGGAATTAATGCTCTGGCAAAAGGACTGGCTGACGGAAATGAAGTATTTATCGTAGCACCCGACAGAGAAAGATCTGCTTGCGGCCATTCACTAACGATTAACAATCCCATTAAGTACAATCAAATTAATCTGATTAAGGGTGTAGAAAGCTACAAAACAGATGGAACTCCCGCAGATTGTGTCAAGTTTGGTTTAGCTCAGCTTTATGAAGGAATGCCTGATTTATTGATTTCTGGCATTAATTTTGGTGCTAATCTTGGTACTGACGTTTTATATTCAGGAACTGTTTCAGCGGCTTTTGAGGGCAGAATACTGGGCGTAAAATCGATTGCAATAAGCATTCCTGATCATAATCCTGACGAAAAGGCTGTTCAATCTGCAGTTGATTTTATAAAACAAAATCTAGAAGTTTTCAAAAACCTTGAATTGCCCGAAAAGACCATTCTTAATATCAATCATCCCAATACTGCGGAACCAAAAGGTGTAAGGCTGGCAACTATGGGCTTTCAAGAATATGATGATGAATATGTTCCAGGAACAGTAGTTAATATGTTCCTTTTAAAAGGAAAACCGATAAAGCATCATAAAAATGCAGAAGATACAGATGTAGAATTATCGCGTCAGGGATACATAACTATTACACCAATATCTTTTAATCTGACGGATAATCAATGTTTGGAAACACTCAAGCAAAAAGGCATATTTTAAAGTGAAAGTAACTATTATTGGTGGCGGCCCTGCCGGAATGATGGCTGCTTATTCGGCAGCTAAAGCAGGTGCTCAAGTTTTTTTATGTGAAAAAAACAATAAACTCGGCAAAAAATTATATATAACAGGCAAAGGCCGCTGCAATCTTACAAATGATATTTTACCTCAAGAATTTTTTAAAAATGTAGTTTCTAATCCAAAATTCTTATACAGCGCCATTAACCGTTTTTCTCCGAAAGATACGATGAATTTTTTTGAAGAACATGGACTTGCCCTAAAGACAGAAAGGGGAGGCAGGGTTTTTCCTATGTCTGACCATTCTGTCGATGTTATTAAGACTTTTGAAAGGGCGTTGGATAAGGCAGGAGTAAATTTAAAATTTGATTGCAAAGTTAACGAAATAAAGCCAGTAACAGACGGCTTTTTGATCAAATACAACAATGAATATGAATTATCTACTGATTGTGTTATAATAGCTTGCGGAGGAATGAGTTATCCCTTGACAGGCAGTACAGGTGACGGTTACGCTTTTGCAAAAAGATTGGGACATACAATAATTCAGCCAAGACCTGCTCTTACTGCAATAAATGTTAAGGATGATGTTTCTTCCTTGCAGGGTTTGTCTTTAAAAAATGTGTCCTTGACAGCAGAATATAACAATAAGGTTATTTCTAATCTTTTTGGAGAAATGCTGTTTACGAACAAAGGAATAAGCGGTCCTATCGTTTTGAGTACTAGCAGTATAATTAATACTTTTCCTTTGGAAAAAATAAAATTATATATAGACTTAAAGCCTGCTTTGGATGAGAACAAACTTGACGAAAGAATATTGAGAGATTTTTCAAAATATTCTAACAAGCAATTTAAGAATGCGTTAAATGACCTTTTGCCCAAAAGTCTTATTCCAGAAGTAATAAGGCGAAGCAATATATTTGAAGACAAAAAAGTCAATATAATATCAAAAGCAGAACGACAAGAGCTGATAAAAGTATTGAAAAGATTTGAACTTACTCCTGTTAGTTTGGATGATTTTTCGCGTGCCATTGTTACAGCTGGCGGTGTAAGTACAAAAGAAATTGATCCATCCACTATGGAAAGCAAGCTGATAAAAAGGCTGTTTTTTGCAGGCGAAGTTATAGATGTAGATGCGTTTACAGGCGGATATAATATACAGATTGCGATTTCAAGCGGTTATCTTGCTGGTGTAAATGCGGTAAAGTTATATAATCAATAAGGTGATTATGAGAGCGATTATAGATATTACGGCAATACGAGGTGCTATTACCGTAGAACATGATAACGAAGAGGAAATAACGGCTGCTACTAAAGAGCTGATGAATGAAATTGCTAGAAAAAATGACCTTGATAATCCAGAAAAAAAGATTATTAGCATTCTTATCAGTACAACGCCTGATTTGACCTCGAAGTATCCTGCTGCGGTTTTGCGTGCTATGGGCTACAATGATGCAGCTTTGTTTTCGTCATTAGAGCCTCCTATAAAAAATTCTTTGCCTATGTGCATCAGGCTTATGGTAAATGTTGCAAGTTACGCAGGAATGTTGGAACCAAATCATGTGTATTTGAAAAAAGCACAAACTTTGCGTCCCGATTTGGTGCGTTATTCTATAGCAATTGATGGTCCAAGCGGAGCGGGGAAAAGCACGATTGCAACAATGCTGGCTAACAAGTTAGGAATTTTGCATCTTGATACGGGTGCTATGTATCGAGCCGTGGGACTTAAGATTCTGAGATTAGGAATTGATTTTAGCGATGAAAAGGCTGTTGACGAGGTTTTGCAAAAAACTCATATAGATATAGAATTTGAAAACGGTGTTCAAAATGTGCTTTTGGACGGTGAAAATGTCAATATTCAAATAAGAGTTCATGAGGTTTCGCAGGCGGCTGCTAAAGTTTCGACGCTAAGATGTGTCAGAACAGCATTAGTGCATGCACAACGTAAAATCGCCAAAAAATATAATATGGTCATTGACGGCAGAGATATAGGGACTTGTGTTTTACCTGATGCAAAATATAAGTTTTTCTTAACTGCAAATGACGAGGTCAGAGCAAAAAGAAGATATGAGGAACTGAAAAATGCCGGACAAAAAATAGACTTTGAAACAGTTCTACAAGATATAAAGAAACGCGATATAATGGATACTACTAGGGAAATTTCGCCGCTAAGACAGGCTGAAGACGCAATTTTAGTTGATTCTTCAAATATGACGCCTTCTGAAGTGGTTGAAAAAATGCTTGACTACATTAAGGAGCATTTATGACATTCTTATACATTGTTGGAGTTGTTTTATTATTAATACCGATTTGGATTTTGTATCCGATTACGGTTTTGGGTAAAAAAAGAAAGCCCAAAGGTA
>DATCJR010000214.1 GCA_036562685.1 Clostridia bacterium
TTTTTGCCAAAAATTTATTAAAAAAATAGTTCAGGAAATTAGTTTTTTTTCTTGACAATTGGGATAAGATATTGTATATTTTTATAGTCGGTTTTGCAAGAGACCGATGTTTTTAAAAAGTGAGCTAAATTGATATGGGCCTTTAGCTCAGATGGTTAGAGCACTCGGCTCATAACCGATTGGTCCGGGGTTCAAGTCCCTGAAGGCCCACCATATTTGGCCCGGTAGTTCAGCTGGTTAGAACGCTAGCCTGTCACGCTAGAGGTCGAGGGTTCGAACCCCTTCCGGGTCGCCAAATTAAAGGTTGTTTTCCAAAATGTTTTATAAAAGCATTTTGGAAAATTAATTAAAAAGCCTTCAATTTTATTAAAAGCCCCAAAGGAAGCATCCAATTTGCCTCGGTAGCTCAGTCGGTAGAGCAGAGGACTGAAAATCCTCGTGTCGGTGGTTCGATTCCGCCCCGAGGCACCATTTGGCAAGGCACCTTTGGAATAAGATTTTTTGCTGGCGTAGCTCAACTGGCAGAGCAGCTGACTTGTAATCAGCAGGTTGATGGTTCAATTCCGTTCGCCAGCTCCATTTCGTGGGCGGGTTCCCGAGTGGCCAAAGGGAGCAGACTGTAAATCTGCCGTCTCCGACTTCGGTGGTTCGAATCCACCCCCTCCCACCAAATTAAATTAAAACCACTATTTTTAATAGTGGTTTTTTGTTTTTTAGTAATCTTTTTTTAGATATATAACATATTCAAGAGAGTTAATTTCAATCAAAATTCATAATTAAATAAACTTAAAACTAATTCTAAGAGCCTGAAATATTCTTTTTATCAAGTATTTTATAGATTTTATTCCCTTAAATCGTGTTTTTTTAACTATAAGCATAATAAAAAATTAATTTTTCAATTAAAACTTTATATGTTATAAGTATTATTTTACGAATAATGTTGAAAAACAGACTATTTTGTGTTATTATGTAGTTATATAAAAATATATGTTTATATAGGGAAAATAAATGAAAAAAGAAATAGCCGTTGCATCATTGTTACATGATGTTGGAAAAGTGGTTTACAGAAGCGGAAAAAATACTAATCATTCTGAATTAGGTGTTAAGTTTTTGAAAGAAGTTAATTCGCGGACAAAGACTATATTTGATGCTAATATAATTAACGCTGTTAATTTTCATCATTGGGAGCACTTAATAAACGCTAAAATTAAAGAAGATGATATTTCTTACATAATTTGTGAAGCTGATAACATTGCAGCTGGTATTGATAGAAAAAATGATAAAGATAATAAAATTAACAGTCCATTTTATAGAAAAACTCCTCTACAAAGTATTTTTTGCTTGATAAATGAAAAGACTGAACCAAAATATTATTCTAATGTTTCTGATAATTTAATTCAAGATTTTATTTTACCATCTGAAAAAAATGATTTAAGTTCACAACATTATGGCAAAATTGCAGATAAGTTAAAAAACGAATTAATAAATATTAATAATTTTTATGATGAGCCTGGTTATTTAAATACTTTGTTAGAATTAATAAAATCTAATTTATATTATGTCCCTTCAAGTACTCGTACAAACCAAATATGCGACATATCTTTATTTTTGCATAGCAAACTTACTGCTTGTATAGCTACAAGTATGTACGATTATTTGTCTTACAATAATCGCAATAATTATAAATACGAGATATTTAAACATAATTATAAATTTAGAAATGAAAAAGCGTTTTTAATGGCGAGCGTTGACATCAGCGGTATTCAAAAATTTATATACACAATAACAACGGCCAGTGCGCAAAAGCAGCTAAGAGCAAGATCAATTTATATTGAACTTGTCATGGAAAATCTGATCGATGAAATTTTGAATGAATTAGGATATTCAAGATGCAATCTTCTTTATTCAGGCGGCGGACATTTTTATCTTTTGATAGGAAATACTCCTCAAATCAAAACCAAGTTTGAAGACATTATAAAGAAGCAAAACGAATGGTTTATAGATAATATGGGTATTGCTTTATACGTCGCAGGAGCGTTGACTGAATGTTCTGGAAAGGAATTAATGTCTAAAACGCTTAAAGATAAGAAAAACTATAAGAACATTTTCAGGTCGTTATCAAAAGAATTATCTATAAAAAAACTTAAAAGATATGATTTTGATCAAATAGAAAAGCTCAATGACAGTGCAAAAGAACATACTCGCGAATGCAGGGTGTGCGGACTACCCAGCAAAACAGACAAAGATATTTGCGACATATGCAATTCATTAATAGATTTTGGCTCCGAATTTCTAAAAAAAGACATTGTGTTTGTGTTTACAAAAGATCAAACAGACCAAAGAAGAACACTTAAGATGTTTTCATATAAAAATAAAAACTATTATTTTCAAACCTGTCCAAGAGATCAAATTACAAGAGAAGAAATTAATAATTTGCCGTCTCAAAATATTGTCAGACTATATTCCAAAAACTCTTTTGAAGTTGGTTATAACAAAGAAGTAACAATATTTATGGGCGATTATAATATAAAAGGCTATACTTTTGATGAATATGCCAATAAGAGTATAGGAATAGAAAGATTAGGCGTTCTAAGAGCAGATGTAGATGATTTGGGCAAAACATTTATAAATGGTTTTGATATTGAAATCAAAGAAAATTATTCAACTATATCTAGGGCAACCGCTTTTTCTGAAAGTTTATCAATGTTTTTCAAATATTTCATAAATCGTATATCCGACAATCACAACTACAAAAAAGTGTCTTTAACCAATACTATTCAAGACTCGCCAAGAAATATATCCATAGTTTATAGCGGTGGCGATGACTTGTTTATAGTAGGCAGCTGGAATGAAGTGCTTGAGTTTGCAATTGACTTTTACAAACTTTTCAGACAATACACATGCGAAAAATTAACTCTTTCTGCAGGTTTTGGCATATATCCAAAAAGTTACCCCTTTTCTGCAATAGCGGCTGAAACAGGCGAATTGGAAAACTATGCCAAAATGAGCGGTAAAAATTGCATTGCATTATTTGATAAAAATCCAAACAATGTCTTTAAATGGGACGAGCTGGAAGATAAGGTAATCAATGAAAAACTTCACTTCTTATTAAGTCATTATAATAATAAAATCTCAGAAAACGGTTCAAGCAATATGTCTCAAGTGTATAATCTCCTAAATTATATACGCAATATAGAATACGATAAAATCAATCTGGCAAGATTAGCTTATGCGCTTGCAAGAATTCAAAACGATATGGATACAGAACAAAAAAATGACAGAGAATTTATTGATAAAATATATGAATGGTCAAAAAATGGCATTGATTCAAAAACTGGCCTAAATAATTATCAAAACAATGATCGGAAACAACTTATTGCGGCTTTAACATTATATATTTATTTGAAAAGGGAGAAAGAAAATGAATAATAAACAAGAGAAACCCAACGGCTATAATCACTCAGATTTTAAAAGTCGCCAACAGTCAAAAGAGAAGCAATCTCAAAGTCAACTACCGCAGATCAAAAAACCAGATCCAGAGTTCTTTAGCAAGATAGAAAAGGACTTTGTAAAAGAAGCGGAGACAGTAATGCTTGATTTGTTTAAGAATTCAGATCAGGTTGTTTCTACTAACCAAATACGAAATATATTATCGCTAATTAATAATATCACTTTAAAGATTAATTTATCAGAAAATAAAATCACGCCAGAAATTAAAAACGATATTAGGTATTTGATCGTAAAAATTTATTACGCATGCGGCAAAGACGAAAATGAATCAAAAAAATCAAAACCACAAAATTCAAAGGTAAAAGAATTTGTTGATAAATCAAAAATAATAGATTTGATTTTATGCATTGATGACAATGTACAAAAATGGACTATTTTTAGCAAATATGTAGAAGCGCTTATAGCATATCACAAATACTTCGGCGGAAAAGATTAAGGGAGGAGCAATGATGAAAAAATTGATAATCACTGGCGAAATAAAAGTTAATACAGGATTACATATCGGTGGGGGAGAAAGTTTTGCTGCGATTGGAGCAGTTAACAATGTAGTCGTAAAAGATCCTATAACTATGCTCCCGATTATACCTGGAAGCAGCCTAAAAGGAAAGATCAGGTCGTTATTGGCAAAAGAAAGAGGTTCTTTTGATTTTTCTAAAGATGGCCCTTATATCATGAGATTATTTGGCGGTTCAACAAGAACCGAAAAGACCGAGAATAACGGAAATGCAGAAAATAATTCCCAAAAAGCCGAGATTAATACCCAAAACGAAGATAAAAATTCAAAGAACTCCCAGTTTTATATGTCAAGACTGCAATTCTTTGATTGCTTTATATCTAATAATCAAGAGCTTAGCAATGTAGTGACAGAAATAAAATTTGAAAACACTATTAACAGGCAAACAGGTGCAGCAAAACCAAGGCAAGTAGAAAGAGTTGTAAAAGGTTCGGTTTTCAAATTCAAATTAGTTTACAATGTTGAAAACGAACAGGAAATAGAAGAAGACTTTAATATATTGGCAGAAGGTCTAAAATTATTGCAATTAGATTATTTGGGCGGTAACGGCACAAGAGGTTATGGCAGGATAGCGTTTAATAATCTTCATGTAAAAAGCGTTGAAGAAAATGAAGAAAATGAGTTGTTAAAAAAATTAAACGCGATTTTGAAGGATACCAATAATTATGCAAATGAAAAACTATTTGATTAAATTAAAGTTTTTAACATCAGTTCATTTTGGCAATGATCAAGCAACGCCCGACAAATCTTTGTCAGCAGAAACGATTCATGCTGATACATTTTATTCTGCAATGCTGATAGAGAGCTTGAGAAATGGCGGCATTGAACAATTAGAAAAGATTAATCAGATTTTTAAAAACGGCGCGTTAATATCTGACTTGATGCCATATTATGAAGATGATTATTTTATACCCAAACCAATAATGAATATTGAAGTCAATAGCCAGGAGAATATAGACAGAAAGCTGTTCAAAAATTTGAAATATATAAATATAAAAAACCTAAAAAATTATTTAGGTATGCATCAAGAAGGCTTGACAACTTATGATCCAAAAAGTGATTTGGAAACTATAGAAAAAATAGGAAAAGCATCAATAAGAGCGCAGCTTCAGATAGAAGAACCGTTTGGGAATTATCAAAATAGATTATTGGATCCCAGACCGTTTTTTTATGGAACATATACCTTTTCACAAAATAGCGGTTTGTATTTGATTTTAAGAATACATGAAAAAGATTTTGACCAAATATTTTCTTTAATTTCAACATTAGGTTTTAGCGGAATAGGGGGCAAAACAAGCAGCGGATTAGGAAAGTATGCTGTTCAAAAATGTATTTTAATCAATGAAAACCAAGAATTAGAAATGTTTGAACAACATTTTGACCTAAAAAACTTTTCTTCTTATATGACATTAACTGTTTGCTTTCCAAAAAAAGATGAGTTAAATAGAGTTCAAAAAAACGCTAGTTATATGTTGCTAAAACGGAGCGGATTTATTCAATCAAGTACTTATTCCGATACATTGCAAAAAAAGAGAGATATGTTTGTGTTTTCTCAAGGGTCTGTTTTTGATGAGATTTTTGAAGGAGACATTTTTGATGTTTCTAATGGCGGCAATCACAAAGTGTATAGATATCTGAAGCCGTTTTTGATTGGAGTACAAAATTATGAATTACTACAAAATTAATATAACCGTGCTTACTAGTGTTTTTATAGGCTCAGGCGAAGAAATTCAAAAATACGAATATATTGATGATAAAAAAAGTGATTTTATACGCATAATTAATCAAAAAAAATTAATCGAATTGCTGGGTAAAAATTATGATCGTTATCTTGAACTGATTGCAAATTTACATGCTTATAAAAATAATCAAGCGGCGTCATTGTACGATTTTTTGGTAAACTTAAGGCTATATCATTATGCAATAGACTCTTTAACTGAATATAAGATAAATAAAGGTATTGAATTAGGCAGTTTTTGCAGAATCAAAACTTTTGTTAAAGATCACAATAATCAACCTTATGTGCCTGGCAGCAGCATAAAAGGTATGCTGATCAATTCAATAAGTTCAGGCATTTTCCAAGATAATAAAAAAATAGATATTCAAAAAATAAGTTCTGCAATATCAGTATCTGACAGCAAGCCAATAAGTACGGATGATTTGATGCTTAACAAGGTTTATAGGTATAACTTTAAGAAAAGAAAAGAAAGTAACCTTAACGAATATATAGAAATTTTAAAGCCTGGCACCCAGATAAATTCTGTTTTGAGTTTGGATGAAAAAATTATAAAAATCGATGAAATAAAGGACCATCTGAAAACAACATATTCGGCGTATGATAAATATTATTTATCTAAATTTGGAGGGAAGGATATAATTTTTGCTAAAAGCAAAAATAATGGAATTATATCATATTTAGGAGCATATACAGGTTATCCTACCAAAACAATTATCTATCCAGTATATAAAGAGAAAGCCTCGCAAATAGCCGAAAGTCTATTGTCAAAAAAATCAAAAGATAAAGAGAAAGAAAAAGATAATGATAAAGCTAAAAATGATGTGTTCCCGCTTTGCCTGAAATGTACCCAAATTAATGGCAAATTACAAGAAAACGGCGCTATAGAAATTGCATTTGAAAAAATTGATTTAAAGGT
>DATCJR010000215.1 GCA_036562685.1 Clostridia bacterium
TCTATCCAAATCCATTTTGCTTTAGTAAAGTACATGTTTTAGCCCTTTAATTTATCCTTTGTATATCTCAATTTCAGACATTTTTACTAGATAAGAATTGTTATTTCCTGCCGGAGTGGGATACAACCTAGGAAATACAACCTTAATAAATTTGTAACTTCCAGCTGTTTTTAAAGCATTCAAGTCAAAACTCATCATATGTATAGTAGGACTCATAGGCGTATAAACTTCAGGCACCAGCGTTTTCCAGATCAAATTGCCGTTATTGTCTTTTTCTCCTGTCGAGCCCAATACCAATATGGTTTCTGACCAGGTGTTATGTTCATGGACATACACATCGATTTTGTCAACTTTAACAGACTTGGAGAATTTGAATTGAACCCATTCTTCTGTGGTGTTAGAAATGGCACCTTGCCCATCGCCTTCTGCTACCGTTCCGTCAGAAAAGACATGTCCTGCATTGTACCAGTTTACCCATCCGCCGCCGTTATATCTGACGCCGTCAACAAGATACTTTATTCCCCATCCAGGACTCCATTCGGGATGTTCTGCGCTGCTAGAAGCCGACAGACTAGCATATCGTGCGATATTTTCACCAGCATTCAAAGTATCAATGTCAACATACAAGCTGCCAATATCATTTACTCCGCCATAAATGCTTTGAATCATTCTAGCTTTTGCCTTAGGATAATAAGCAGGATTTTCGGTAAACAGTCCATAATAAATATCTTTTTCTGTTCCCCAATTGATTGCCGTAGCATCTTCAAAAAGTCTGAATACATGGCAGGATTCTAGATAATTCATATTTTGCATTGTTTCAAAAGCTGCTTGAAATGAATTTGCAGCTAGAGTATCTAATTCATCTCTGCCATAATCAGAGATACCAAATTCAGTAAAAAACACCTTTTTGTATCCATCGCCGTTAGCTGATGCAACGCTAAAGATCTCATCATTAATGGACTTCCATGATGTCTTAATCCAATCGGTATCCCCGACTTTTTCATCAGGAATATGCGGGTGCCAAGCTAGCACAAGGAAGTATTTGTTGGTATCTTTGGACTTTTCTTTTCCTGCAGGGAACTGACCGCTTTTTATATTAGAATAAATTAAAGTCAAGAAATTCTTTAAGCTGCCGTCATCTATGCTTTTGTCGCTTCCGATACCAGGCATAACAACCATAGCGTCTGAATTTGCGGCATAAATACCCTTGCTTGCGTAATACATCATATCTACTGCAATCTTGGCTTTTTCTTCTGTAGTAAATGTATTAATACCGGTAGCGGAATCATAATTCAAAGGATGAATATACTTGTCCTGATCAAATTCGTTTCCTACCTGCCAATATTTAATCTCAGGAAATTCTTCAGCCACAGCGTACCAGCATTTTTCATACAGCTTCAAAAATTCCATATAGTCCGAACCTTCAGTTGTGTCTCTGTTAGGTACGCCGCCCGTAGGATTGCTTTGGTTATTAGGCAAAAACCAAGTATGATTCATAGCAATTATCTGTTCTACTGCGCGGAATCTTAATTGCTGATATATTGTGTGAAATTCCGAAGCTGCAGACGTATTGATTGAAATATTATTGTCTTCATCAAGTATCAATACATCAGTAAGATGCATCCAAGCTCTATGGCTGGTTGCGCCCAAAGCACCTATCAAGTATGTTTGATTATTGAGGGATGCCCCGTTATTCATGTCCTGCTTTATTGGCGTAGAAATACCGTATAAATAATATTTGTCTATTGTAAAAGCATCTTGATTGTATTCATCTTTTGAATTAGGGTTTGGATTATCTTTTTTACACCCAACCACTCCTAAAACCATACAGATTAACAAGAGTATTGAGATTATGTAATTTAATAATTTTTTCATCATTATTACTCCACCCTTTTTTATTAACTATTGACGCCGAACTTAGTCAATGTGCTCTTATATTCTTGTTTTACTTGGTTATAGCCTATCGCATTGAGTCTCTTTTTTAAGTAATCCAATTGAGAATCCACAGTCTTTTGTCCAGATACTACCAAAATAAAAGTGTTTTTTATCTCGTCTTTTATTTGGTTTAACTTGTCATAATAATTTTTGGAATAATCCACGATAAACGCACCGTCATCATAATTTAGTTCAGACTGTGCTATCATATCGTATGACTTTTTGATAAGTTCTTGATTGGTGTATATTTGATAATCGTATGTAACCTGCAAATCGTTGTTTTGGTCAACACTAACTCTATTTTCCGAAAAATAAACGCCTATTAGATATTTTCCGTTTTGCTTAGCTGTCGTTAAATCGGTGATTTGGAATCTTGCGCCTTCTTTTACTCTTTCTGCAAGATTAGGCACAATATTGCCTTGCTCATCTATGCTGTAATGAACATCTTTTAAACCAAACAATCTCAACATCTGACCTTCTTCACTCATAAGATAATCAAGTATTCTTATAAGTCTCATAGGTTCTTGAACTTTATATGAAATTGAGAAACCGCCATAGTACCAGTTGTTGCCTTGATATCCGCCTGCAAATTCACCGCTAGGCATATTGATAATATCTATATAGTCCAGATAATCGTCCTTGTCGTTTAATAGACCTTTTAATGTACTGTTGGACATCTGATTAACTATATGGTCAACAGTCGCACCGTTATTGGATATTACTACGCCTGCTTTTCCTGAAGTGAAAAGCTCTAATTTTTCTGCATCGTTGAGAGTGTAAAAGTCTTTATATATATATCCCTTGGAATACAAATTAGCGAAATATTGTAAGAATTCTTTGTATCCGTCTGTCAACGCGCTTATTTCATAATCATCGCCTGTTTTGGTCCAGTTAGGTTGAATTCCAAAAGCAGCACAGAAGTTATCAAGCCATGCAGTTTCGGATGAAGCAGCCATACCTACAGTATCATTCTTGCCGTTGCCGTCAGGATCTTCTGTGGTAAAGAACTTAAGCATATCAGCAAACTGTTCCAAGGTTTCAGGATATTCAATATCTAGTCCTCTTGAGTTAATCCATTTGTTCATCCAATCTTTGCGCACATACATTGCATGGTTCATTTCGCCAAAGATATTAGGAACAAAATAATGATTACCGTCAAAGGTAGAATATTTTATTTGATTGCTGTTTAAAATGCTTTTTAGGTTTTGAGCCTGGGCTTTTTCAATATAAGGATCAAGTTTTAAAAGCATTCCGTCCGAAACCCATGTTCTATATACAGAAGTGCCGGGCGTATAGAAAAACAAATCAGGAGCAGTGTCATTGGCAACCAAAAGATTGATTTTGGTTTTCCATGAATCTTCCGAAACACCCGTAAGATTGATTTTTACATTGAATTTATTTTCTATATACGAAATGATTCTATCGCTTTTTGTGCCTGCGTATGAATTCCAGTTAAATGCCCAAAAAGTGTATTCAACCAAATCGTCAGTTTCTGTAAAATCAAGTTCGTCATAATTGTTTTTTGGTTTGCATGCAAACAAAGAAAAAGTCATTGTTAAGATTAATAAGATTGTCAAGAATTTTTTCATTTTTCTCTCCCCTGTGTTTTTAATCTTTTACCGAGCCTACAAAAATTCCTTGCACAAAGTATTTTTGTAAGAAAGGATAAACGCTTGCAATCGGAATTATAGAAAAGATAGTTACAGCCATCTTAGTAGAATCAGTAAACACTTTTCCTGATGTTATAAGACCGCTTATATTGTCTAAGTTACCTGCTGTAAGAATTTCGTTAAGCACACTTTGCAATGGATAAAGATAAGTTTTTTGATTGATAAATATCAAAGCGGTAAACCAATCGTTCCATTTGCCCACGCCATAAAACAGCAGCAAAGTTGCTATTATAGGCATGGACGAAGGTGCCAATATACTAAACAGAATTTTGAAATATCCTGCTCCGTCTATTCGGGCGGCTTCTTCCATAGAAGCAGGTATTTGATTAATAAAGTTTTTCATTAAGATTACATTGTAGCCGGAGAACAATCCAGGGACGATAAACACCATCCAGTTATCTACAAATCCCAATCCGCTCAAAACCTTGTAGTAAGGTACTAACCCGCCCGAAAACAGCATAGGTATCAGTATGAACAAAAGCAAAAATTTTCTTCCAGGCAACTGATTTTTGGATAAAGGATATGCTGTTAACAAGCACACAATGATGTGAAGTACGGAAGAAGCAATTACTATAACAATAGTCCAGACAAAACTTATCCAAACTTTTTTGCTCATAAGTACTGTATAAGCATCAAATGTCCATCCTTTTGGAAAAAGCATTGCTTTATTGGATACTACATTTTCATAAGAAGAAAGGCTGATTGATATTACATTAAGAAAGGGTAAAATAGTGCATACAACTAATAATCCTATAATTAAATAAATAATTATTTCTAGGGGTTTTATTCTTTTAAAAATGCTTTTTACCATATTCCTGCATCCCCCAATTTATTGGCTATCTTGTTAGTAATTATGATGATTACAAAACCAACAACTGACTTAAACAGACCTAGGGCTGTTGCAAGGCTGTAATTAGCACCTTCAACAAAGGCGATTCTATAAAGATATGTATCGATGATGTCATAAAATGTGCCTGTAGTGTCCAAATTATAGATCTGGTCAAAACCGCCGTTAAGTATATTGGATGTTTGCAATATCAAATTGATTGATATCGCTACGGCGATGCTGGGCAATGTTATGTATCTCATCTTAGAAAATCTGCCCGCCCCGTCAATATCTGCCGCTTCGTACAAAGAATTATCTATGCCTGAAATGGCAGCAAGATAAATAATTGAGCTAAAGCCCATATTTTTCCATATATCTGAAATGACCAAAAACGGCAAAAAGTGGCTTCTGCTTGTCAAAAACGGTACAGGCGACAATCCAAGATTTTTTAGCAATATATTAAAGCTGCCTTCGTTAAGAAAAATAGTTTTAAAAATTCCCGCCAAAACAACCCAAGACAAAAAGTAAGGAAGATATAGTACTGTTTGAGAAAATCTTTTAAACTTTTGATTGCGGATTTCGTTGTATAAAAGAGCAAGTATGACAGGAACAGGAAAACCAAAAATCAATCTCAAAAAGCTGATCCAAACAGTATCCCATAACACACTCCAAAATTTAGAATCGCCAAAGAGTTGCATAAAGTATTTCAATGCCGGATCTGCCCATGGACTTCCAAATACACCCAAACGGGGGTTAAGGTCTTTGAACCCTATGATAACACCAAACATAGGTGCATAGCTAAATATTGCCAGCAATAATATTGCAGGTATCAGCATAAGGTACAAGGACCTATACTTGTTAATTTTCTTTAGTATTGTAATATTTTTTGCTTTTGTGCCTTTTAGCATTTTTTCTCCATTATCCTAAAAACCGTATATAATCGTACTGCAGCCAACCCTCAGTCGTATTCTCAGCAGGAACAATTTTGATTCTGCCGACAGTATCCAAAGACAAAACATTTTCTAGATCTATCGTATATTCTGTAAATACATTGTCCATTGCGGTAATAGGTATAGTAATACTTTTTTCTTCAGTAAAGTTATTGTTTTTATCTGCAAAGTACATCTTCATTGAAGTGGCTTTAGTTTTGTTCTTTAATTTTATTTGAATTTTTTTGACATCTTTTAGATTTAGATTCAGATCCTTTTGGGTAACTATCACTGGATCTGATGTCTTGTCACTAGACAATTTGGTCGTCAGATACAAACCATTGGGATATGAATACGCTACGTTAGTCAATCCATACCATTGTTCATAATCAAACGCATTATCAAATTCATAAGAATAAATGGTGTTTTGAGGTTTTTGAATTTCTTCGGGTTGATATAAGCCCATTATCTGATTGCCAGACACTTCATAGCTTACAGGCCAATCATTGGTAAGAACGGGATCAATATAATTTAGATATTGATTTTCGTACGCTAGATAAATTTTGTTATCTTTTATTTGCCCGCCTATTTCAGTGTTATAAAAATGTCTTAAGAAAACGCCTACAGAATAATTATCCATTCTGCCGTTATTGGCGATTATGTTATTTATAAACGAGCAATTCTGATTATCTTTGCCCCAGCCTGCTGTCTTATACACAAGCCAAGCAGCACCGCCGTTGTTATGTATAACGCTGTTTTTAACTACCATATTTTTATTGGTGGCCTCAAAGTCCCCGCCTACCATATCGTTTTTGTATTCGGCATTTCCGGTATAAGAGATATCCAGATTTTCGCATATAAAATTGCTGCAAACATTGAATTGCAAGGACGCAGTTCCCCAGCTCATACCATAAACAACACCTACATTTCTTATAGTTACATTGGTAATAGTACTAGGATCAGATTCCTTGGCATGCGCACTTTCAAACAAGATTCCTTCTCTGTATATGTTATCCATATAGATGTTATCCAAAACAGCTTTGGTAACTGTGTCTATATGAAGCCCTGCTTCGCAATCATAAAATTTGCAATTTGTAATAGTTATGTTACTCAAAGGCGTTTGACCTCTTAATCCAATCATGACAGCATTGGAATAAAAAGGCGGTTTGCTGGGCGCAGGTTCGCCCAAAAGCAAGCATCTATATCCACCTAAATTTCTAAAAATCGTATCATTAATAGTAAGGGAAGAATCAGAAAAATCCGAGTCTTGAGTGTTGTTAAGAAATATTCCAAACATTGCGCCTTCAAACATAACGCCGTCTACCGTTACATGATAGGCTGATGAAATTTTCAACCCCACTGTTGCAGACAAATTACCTGACAAAACAAATTGAGTATCATAAGTAGTTCCGCCCACTATAACAGGATAATTCCCTGTACCGTAATAAGAAATGGTAATGTTCTTTTCTCTTGTTCCGCTTGTTTTTATTTCTAGACAAGCATCATCAAAGACATCATTAGATCTGAACAAAACAGCGTCTCCAGGCGCTAGTCTTGTGCGGTTTATTTTGGATATAGTTTTAAAAGGCTTAGCAGGACTCAAACCATCATTGCTGTCATTGCCATCATTGCTGACATAATAAGTTTTGCCTTGATATTGATTGGTGTTATCCTTCTCGTGCGAAAAAGTCAAAACATCAGGTTTTGATTGTACTTTTAGTCTTTCTTTAGTCTGTCCGCAGCCAATAGCTGTTGTTCCCAAAATCACACACATTAAAAAAGAAATGATTTTTTTTATAGATATCTTTTTACTCATTGGTTTCCCCATACTGATTTTTCCTTTGTTTTTAACGAAAATATTATATCATCGACTATATTTAATAACCATCCCTATATTTAACTTATTTATGGCAGATATAAACCAAAAACAAAAATAATAGGTTAATTTTCGCCTTATTTGTATTTATTTTTTACTTTTGAATGATAACGTCGATTTGGACATTAAAAATTTTTTTAATAAAAAATTCAAAAAATCTAGCAAAAAACAGGGAAAAAGAGAAAAATCTCTTTCCTAAATAATATAAATTTTTAATTGGAATTGAATTCTAATTAAAATAAAGCATTAAGACATATTTAAACAAAAATTAATCCAGACTGAATACTTCTATCATCCTAGGCTGGGCTTTGGTATTATCTTTCTTTTCCATTATAAGAATATCTTTCATATATTCATCCCACTTTTTGACTATCGCACTTGTGGTTTGAACTTTCTCCGCAAAATCAGCACCCTTTTCACACTCATAATAACCAAACAGCTCATTGCCGTCCGCAAAAATAGTGTAGTTCTTAATACCGGCTTTTTTGAGTTCAGCAATCATTTCGGGCCAGATTTCATCATGACGCTTGATATATTCATCCATATATCCGTCTTTTACTTTTGCTCTCCATGCGTATCTTTCCATAATCCACCTTCCT
>DATCJR010000216.1 GCA_036562685.1 Clostridia bacterium
ATATTTTTTTAAAGCAGCAGCCACCTCATCTGAAAAATATAATATCGTAGAATTTCCGCCTTTTCTAATGACAGTAAATGCGTTTGAGTCAAAATCAATATCTTCTATATTTAACCCGACAAGCTCGCTGATTCTTATGCCCGTGCCTAAAAATAACGTTAAAATCGCCAAGTCCCTATATTTTGTTTTTGAGTGAAAATATCTTTGATGCTCGCTTAATTCGTCTCCAAACTCGCTTTGATCCAAAATTTCCGCGACCTCATTGGGTTCTAGTCTTATTATTTCTTTTTCGCGGATTTTAGGGAAAGCGACTTTAGCCGCGATATTGGATTGCAATTTGTCTTTATTAAAAAAGTATTTAAATAAGGCTTTGACGCTGGCTAAGCGCCTTGAGCGGGAATAGTCTTTATTGGTGCGAATCTTGCCTTGCGCGTCCCTATAATAAGACAAATGCGCCAAATATTTTTCCAAATCAGTTTGGGTTATTTTACTCAAATCGTCCAGCTTGATGTCTTTGATAGCTTTATTGAATATATTTTGAGACAAAAACTCAAAAAAGATTTTGAGGTCATACGCGTAATTTAATCGGGTCAAAACAGAAGTTCTGGGTTCGATCCCTAAAAAAAACTCAGCGCAAAAATCGGGCAATTCTTTTTCTAATTCGAGAATTTTTTGATTATTCTTAAAGTTTCTTTCTATGTAGTATTTTTTACCCATAAGTTAATTATATATTTTTTTACCATAAATGTATAGTAGCCTTTTTAAAACATTTTCTATTAAATAAATTATCCCAATTTTAAACAAACTAGAATTATAAATAGAACATTTTGTAATATGTTTATGATATAATGTAATATGTTTATGATATAATATTGAAACACATTGCCAAAAAATATAAATTTTTAAATATCTCAATTATAGGTGAAATATGGAAAAATATAGAATTGCAATCATTGAAGATTCAAAAGATGATTCAAATCTATTAAGGCAATATTTAAAAAAATATGAAAGCGAAAAAGGATATATATTTGAAATCAACGTTTTTAATAACGCATTATCTTTTCTTGCGGATTTTAAAAATGATTTTGATCTTATTTTTATGGATATAGACCTTCCTGACGGCAACGGAATGGATGTTATTCATAAAATAAGAGAAAAAGATAAGGACGTATTAGTAATTTTCACAACTAATATGTCTCAATATGCGCTAAAAGGTTATGAAGTTAAAGCGTTTGATTTTATGGTAAAACCGATTACTTATAATACTTTTTTTTTAAAACTTGCAAGCGCGATAGACTGCCTAAGTCAAAAGCGCGGAAAATATATATGGATATCCAATAGAGACGGCAAGATACGCGTTCATTCTTCCCGAATTAAATATATAGAAATCATAAAACATATGCTGATTTTTCACACCTTAGACGGTGATTACCAACAAAGCGGCACATTATTAATGATAGAAGGGGAGCTTGAGGGAGAGCCGTTTGTTTTATGCAATAGATGTTACTTAGTCAATCTTAAATATGTTAGCTCGGTCAGGCAATACGACGTTTATTTAGGCGATGAAAAACTGCAAATTTCAAGAGCTAAAAGAAAATCATTTATGACAGCCCTTAATAATTATTTGGCAAGGGGGGACTAAGTTTGTTTTTTACTAATCTATTTTTTTATAAAATTCTTTTTATGGTTGAAATTATATCCGCAGAAATCTTATTTACCTTGAACCTAATAAAGAAATCGCATTTTGCATTAAGATTTATTGCCGTTATTATATTACTATTAGGCATTGCGGCCTTTTTCCCTGTTCCGATATACAACGCATGGTATTCTTCAATAATGTTCTTGCTTTTATTTATTAGCACGATTCCAATGTTCAAATTTTGTTACGACGAACCTTGGATAAATATCTTCTTTTGCGTTATCGCGGCTTATACGTTGCAACATTTTGCCTATGAATTGTCAAATCTAATTCTTTCGTTAATTGTGTTGGGCAGAAGCCCGATTTTAGGGTTATATGATAGCGGAAGTATTAATTTTGATTTCTTAAACAAAGAAACCTTGTTTTACGCGTTAATTTATCTTTTATGTTATCTTACGGCTTATACGATTGTCTATTTCTTCTTTGGAAAGAAAATTAAAAAGGGCCAAAACTTAAAAATTAAGAGCATGTCATTACTGTTTTTAATTAGCGTAGGCCTATTGACTAATATAGTTCTTAATTCGTTTTTAATATATTCCGATATCAACTTTAACGGTTTTGTTATTACCACTCTGTTTAACATGCTAAATTGCATTTTATTGCTTTATTGCCAATTTACTTTATTACACAGTAAAGAATTGACAGGGGAAATTGAATTCATAAAAAAGCTTTGGTATGAGGGAAAAAAGCAATATATGATTCGAAAAGAAACAATAGACTTAATTAATTTAAAATGTCATGATATGCGGCATCAAATTCGCAATATCGGCAAAACCAAACATATTGAAAGCGAAGTCATTGAAGAAATTGAAAAAGCGATATCTCTTTATGATTCGGCAATTAAAACAGAAAACGAGGTATTAGATATAATACTAACGGAAAAAAATCTCATATGTTATAACAACGGAATTATGCTAACATGTATTGCAGATGGCAAATTACTAAACTTTATGAACGCGGCCGATTTATATTCGTTATTTGGGAATGCGCTTGATAACGCAATTGAAGCTGTCTTAAAAATAAGCGATAAAAGCAAAAGGGTTATTACGTTAAAATTATATTCGGTAGGAGATTTAATATCTATAAATATAAAGAATTTTTTCTATGGACAAATAGAATATGATGAAGACGGTTTTCCTATAACAACAAAAGGCGATTTCGCTTATCATGGTTATGGTTTAAAGAGTATTTCTTACATTGTAGATAAATATGACGGAAATCTGTCATTTGTAATTAAAGATAATATTTTTAATCTCAATATTCTTATACCTAAAAACAGCAATAACTAAATTATATTTCTAAAATCCTTTTTAAACTTTTTATTATCAACTTACAGAATAAGAAAAAAAAGGCGGCAAATAAGCGGTTGATATTGACCATCAATCGCTTTTTATATATACATATTTACATGTTAAATATAAAAATAGGAGTTTAGAATGAACGACAAAAAAGATAATAAAGCTTTGCTCGAAAAACTTCCATATGGAATTTTTTCTGGAATATGCGCAATGATTACATTTTACGCTACTTTAGGCCTTGTCGCAGCATATTTAATTTTATCGGCAATTGCGGCTCAAACTAGCGACAAAATATCTTTTTTACAAAACAGTTGGCAAGTAGTATTGTTTGTTTTTGATATTATTTTTTTTGTGTTAGCAATTTTTAATCTTGTAATGTACATTCTTAGAGTGCGAGGTTTTTTTTCAAAAAACAAGATACGCAATTTGTAAGAAAAAAATTAAGTTTTAAGAGGCAAAAGATGAGGATATTTAAAAGATCAGTTTGGACATTATTATCAATCTTTACCGGCATCTTGTTTATGATATCTATAATTGGCTCGGCAATAGCCAATGAAAATCAAGCGGGAATAAATGCTATGCTAGGTATTAATGCCTATAAAAAGATTGATATTAGCGACGATGAAAACGTTGATACGGAGTATTTTAAATCAAAGTTTTATAATTCAAATGGCGAATACGACCATCAAGCAATGCGTGATAATTCCGAAAAAATTGCTCTGCAAGTCGCCGTGGAAGGCAGCGTCCTATTATGGAACAACGATATAGGAAACGGCGCTAAAGCTCTTCCTCTCAAGAAAAATACTAAAGTTAATTTATTTGGCGTCTCTACGATGGTCGATAATTGGAGCATTCCTTCAAGGCATTTTCTAATACAAGGCGAAGGCTCGGGAATGATGTATGATAATGACAGCGACCCTTCGCGCAGCTTAATCAGAAGAGCTAATTTATCTGCAGAACTTGAAAAGAAAGGTCTTATAGTCAATAAACAGCTTGTTCAACGTTATAACGAAATTGGCGGAACTTACCGAAAAACGCTGACGATGAACAGCGATTTTACATATAAGTTTGGGCTTAATGAAGCGCCTTGGTCTCAAATCGAATCCACCGTAAACAGCTCGGTTGATGGCGGCGCCGCGGTAATGATTATTTCGCGTAATGCCGGAGAGTATAAAGATATATTAGTAGGAAGCAATTATGTATCTAATTCTCATCTTGATCAATATAATTATCTAGATTTATCTGTTGAAGAAGCCGACATTTTGAATAATCTAAAACGACTTAAAAATGAAGGTAGAATATCCAGCATAATTTTGCTTATCAACGCGGCAAATCCGGTTCAATTTCAACATATAAAAAATTACGATATAGACGCTTGCGTTTTCATCGGAATGGGCGGCTCTATGTCATTTGTCCAAATAGCGGAGATATTAACGGCGCAAAATGATGATTATATCTTATCAGGCCATCTGGTGGACACGTTAGTATATAACGCAAAATCTGCTCCTGCTTTTGAAAATTATGGCGATTTTACATGGACCGAATATTCTAATGAATTGCCTGATTTAAATAATGAAAATAAAAATCAAAACGGCACGCACAATACGAAATACGTTGTTTATCAAGAAGGCATATACGTTGGATATAAGTATTATGAAACAAGATATGAGGACGCAGTTTTAGAAAAGGACGAAGTTTTAGGAGGGAGCAACGCAACGTCGTCTAAAGGCGTAAAAGCAGGCAGCGATAATTGGTCCTACGAAGATGAAGTTGCTTTCCCGTTTGGATATGGTTTAAGTTATACAAGTTTTGAGCATTCTAATTTTTCCGTAACGCCTTCTTCGGACGGAAACAGCTACGAAGCTTCTATAACGATAAAAAATGTCGGGGAATATAGCGGAAAGGATACTTTCCAAGTATATTTACAAAAACCGTATACTGAATACGATAGAGCAAATGGTATTGAAAAAGCGGCCGTAGAGCTTGTCGGCTTTGCAAAAACAAAAAAATTAAAACCAAACGAATCTCAAAGACTTACAATAACAATTAATAAAGACGCCTTTAGGACATATGACGCGTATGGCAAAAAAACTTATATTTTGGAAAAAGGCACATATTACATTGCAACGGGAACCGACGCTCATGACGCTTTAAATAATATACTTGCCCAGAAAATACTGGACGGTCATGACGTTAATACAAATATTATGACTTCGCCAGGCAATGCGGCTTATACGTATAAAGTAGTTATTAATAATGATGATTATGAAATCTTTTCAAAATCTAAATCAACCGGCAAGAAAATAACAAATCAATTTGACAATGCCGATATTAATTTATACGAAGGAACTCAAGACCAAAAAATTGTCTATTTAAGCAGAAGCGATTGGGATGCTACGTATCCTAAAGCCGTTGAAATGAAATGTATCGACGCCAAAATGGTAGCTGATATGCAATACGGCGCAGAAATAATCCAAAATGAAAACGACAAGATGCCTAACTATGGTAAAGATAACGGCTTGACGCTCGCCATGCTAATGGAATACGACTTTGACGATCCGATATGGGACGACCTTTTGGATCAAATGACGCTGGCTGAACAACAATTTTTATGCTCTTATGGATTAAGATTTTTAGCAGGAGCAACAAGCGTAGGCGCTCCCGGAGGAAAAGCGCATGACGGCCCGGTGGGAATTAAAGTAAAAAATCCTATTTTAAATTCGCAAATGTGTTTCCCTAGCCCTGTAAATATGGCTTCAACTTGGAATGTTAAATTAATAAAAGAATTGGGAGACGCTTTAGGGCACGAAGTTCTTCATGCCAATCATTCGGTAATTTATGCGCCCGGCGCAAATATTCACAGAACAGCGTATAGCGGACGTAACTGGGAATACTTCAGCGAAGACGCGTTTATTTCAGGTAAAATGCTCTCCGCGGAAGTCCAGGGATTACAAGAGCGCGGCGTAATACCTATTGTTAAGCATTTTGTGCTCAATGACCAGGAAACAAACCGCTACGGCGTTACCACGTGGGCAAACGAGCAATCAATTCGCGAGAACTATTTATATCCGTTTGAAATAGCAATCACTGAAGGCAATTTAAAGGGCGTAATGTCGTCTTTTAACCGCATAGGTTGCACTTGGGCAGGAGCTCATAAAGGATTGCTTACCGAAGTGCTTCGCAACGAATGGAATTTTATTGGAATTGTCGAATCCGACGCTTGCGCTGGCGGCGTAGCGCATATGACGAGCGATAGAGCAAAAGCGGCCGGATTATTGGCCGGAAATGATTTATGGATGGATTCCGGCAACGAAAAATATTTTGAAGCGTATAAAGACAATCCGACAGTTATGCTTTCGCTTCGTCAAGCCGCAAAACGAATTCTGTATACTCAACTTCATAGCAACGCAATGAATGGAATCAGCAGCACGACTAGGATAATCAAGGTAAAGACGTGGTGGCAAAATATGCTTTTATGGGTGCAAATCGTCGCCGGAATTATCTTTGGTCTAATAGTTGTTATGACAGTATTAAGCTTTATTTTTGGAACCAAAAAGTTTAAGAACTGGTATAATAAACGTCTGGCAATAAAACGTTCCGCAAAAATAGCTCGAATGCAAGCGATAGCTGAAAACGGACAAGCGGTTGGTAAGGGTTATTATGTAAATGATATTATAAATAACGGCGTAGAAAAGCCGATTAAAACCGGTTATTATATTGACGGAAAGAAACAAAGGATATCCACAATTCGAAAAGATATATTGATTTTGTCCGTTTCCATTATTCTTACGGTAGCCATAACGTTAAGTTCTAGTTTGCCATTTATTAATAACCAGGGCGCATATCATGACAATCAACAATGCACCCAAATTTGCAAAATATGCAAAGGCTGTTTAGATAGCGGATGCAATACTTGTAAAACAAGATGCGGAGAAGGCAAAACCGCATATGAATTTGAAGCGGAACGCGCAATAAGAATTGAAGGCATAAAATCTCCTACGGAATATACAAGCCAACGCGGCACCTCATATATTGGTAATTTAAACGAAAATATTGGCGCTGGATTGCTATTTAATATTTACTCTCCCAAAGAGACCGTAGCAACTTTAGTCGCGGTAATTAATAGACGTTCCGTTGAGACAACATTTTCAAATTTGATATCCGTTGAAGTTAACGGCGAAAAATTTACAAGCCCCAAAATCGTTAAAGCGACATCTAACGGCGCAGAAGATTGGATTGCTTTTGTAGATGTTACTTTGGGATGTATTAATCTGCAGCACGGAAACAATGTAATTAAATTAATCACTATCAATGATTTAAGTTACAACATTGATATGATCAAATTAAAATGCGACGAGCCGTTAAAAGAAACATATTCATATTACAAATTTGAGGCTAGCAAATACGCAATTCCGGGAACAGGCTCAAAAGGCGCGCCGAGAAAAGAAAATAACGGTTTTGTAGGAAATTTAAGCGAAAATGCAGGCGCTACATTGACTTTCAAGATTGTTTCCGAAGAAGAAACCACCGCAATACTATCTGCAGCCGTAACGGGAAGACGTCAAGTAGCAAGAGAATTCTCTAAAGGATTTATTACTACCGTAAACGGAGTTGAGCTTGAAACCAACGTGGTAGTGCCTCAAGGAGATCCCAACACCGAATGGAGCAGGTCTTACGAGATAGTATTAGGCGAAATTCAGCTAGTAAAGGGCGAGAATACTATTGTATTTAAAGTCCCTCAAAACGTAGGTATTTATGACGCATCTAACTTTGATTACATTTTGATAACAAGTCAATTTGAAGTTACTTGTTCATCGGAATGGCAATAGAAAAGTTAGAGCTAATATAACAATTAATAAAAAGTACTCAGGAGGAAAAAATGAGAAAACGAAAGATTATCTCAATGTTATTATCGGTCTTAATGATTTGCTCCATCGCGCTTTTTGGATGCAATGGTTCAACAGCCCATGAACATAATATGTTAAAGCATGAAGCTCAAGAAGCGACTTGCGAGCAAGAAGGTAACATTGAATATTGGGAATGCGAAGATTGCGGTAAGCTATTCTTAGATGAAAACGGCGAAACGGAAACCGCTTTAGAAGATGTAATTGTCCCTAAGAAAGCTCACGAGTTTTCGTTAAAAGTAACAGTTGCAAATAAGAGATATGTCGAAAATACGCTGCTATCGAAATCTGATTTGACATTTAAATTTGAATGCGACAATTGCTCGACGACTCAAAATGTTTCATCTCAAGACGTCACAGTTGATTTATCTAAACCTTTAGTGAAAGGCGTAAATAATTTTACTGCGACTTATTCAAAAGATAACGTTAACTTAAGTTGCACTTTTAGCGTAACAGCCGTTCAAAAAGAACTATCTGATATCCAAGTTACTTATACAGGAAAGACTGAATATCTTGTTAACGAAGACTTTGATATCGACTCGCTTACGGTTAAAGCAATTTATGACAATGGCACGCAAGAAGATGTTACAGAATTAGCGCAAGTTGAATACGACAAGTCTAAAGCTGGCGAACAGGAAGTTACAATAACTTACGGCGGAATTTCAAAAACCATTACCGTTACCGTAACCGATATTATTCAATCTCTAAACGTTGCGGTAAAAGAAGGCAGAATTTTGGTTGACGGACAAAAGATTACGGCCGACGACCTTGTCGTAACCGCAATAGGAATTTCAAATGAAGAATATGAAATTACAGATTTTACGATTGTAAACGATGATTTATCATATCCTCAGACAACCGTAAAAGTAGAATATCAGGGCGTCGAAGGTTCTGTTGTTGTCGACGTATACAATAACTTTAAATTCCCCGCAGGCACAAACGCAAAATTTGGCGCAGGAATTAATGGAATGCCTAAAGTTGAGGACAACGGCTTTGTAGGCAACTTAAGTCAAAATAGCGGCGCGTCCTTGAAATTTAGGATTGTGTCTGAAGAAAGCGCTA